>NZ_JBQYLP010000002.1:0-219704 GCF_052683555.1 Burkholderia sp. BC1 | reverse complement strand
ACGCTGTAATAGTGGCCGCCGACATCGACGTGGTAATCGATGTTCACACGGCACTTCTGGAAGGTGGCGATCTCGTAGCGACGCACGGGCAACGGGCGCAGGACGGGTTGGTCCAGCCGTTCGAACCATTCACGCCGGTTGCCTTCGAGCCGCTTGAACGGGCGCTGGTTTAGGTCGGCGATCAGTTCTGCAATCGCCTTGTTGAGTTCAGCCAGACTGTAGAAGCGATAGTGGCGCAGTCGGGCCAGCACCCAGCGCTCGACGATCTGCACGCCGACTTCGACCTTGGCCTTGTCCTGCGGTTTGCGCGGACGCGCCGGCAGCATCGCGGTGCCGTAGTGGTTCACGAAGTCCTGCGTGGTCGTGCCGAGTCCGGGTTCGTAACGGTCGGGTCGCGCGATCAGCGCCTTCGGGTTGTCGGGCACGAGCAGCTCGGGCACGCCGCCAATGAACTCTAGCGCATCGCACAGGCTGCCGATCCAGTCCGCCATCGTCTCGGTGCGCGTCGCGCACGCGAACGTGTAGTTGGATGCGCCGAGCACGGCAACGAACACGTGCGCCTCGAACTCGACGCCGCCATCGCTCGCCAGGACCGGCACGGTGGGACCCGCGAAGTCCGCGAACAGCTTCTCGCCGGCGCGGTGCTGCTGACGCATCGAGCGCTTGATCGACTTCGCCCAGTCCTTGTACTTCTGGCAGAACTGCGTGTAGCGGTACGTCCGCTGGCCGGGGTTCGCTTCAGCGTATTCTTCCCACAGCAGTTGCAGCGTCACGCCCTTGCGGCGCAGCTCGCGATGCAATGCCGTGTAGTCGGGCTCGATGCGTCGCGTCGTCGTCGCCGCGGCATTGGTTGCCGCAGGCCTCAGGCGCGCGTCCAGTTCGTCGTCGGACATTGCTTCGGCTGCCGCCCAATCGAGTCCCGCCTGGCTGGCTTGGGCCGCGAACTTCGAGACGGCACCGACGCTGATGCCGATAGCCCGGCTGATCTGCCGATGCGTCAGGCCACACGCCCACTTTAGTCGCAGGACTTCCTTCAATTTGCGCATGCTCATCCGAGGTGTCGGCATCGGCACTTCTCCCGCAAAAAAGGGAGCAGGCTAACGCCGTCGGTGAATACATGCGCAACGCCACCGCCAGACTCAAACCCGGATTACGTTCCGGTTACGTGATCACCCGTTTCGGTCCCGTGATCGCTCATTCCGGCATCGTGATCACGCGTTTCGGAAACCTGTGATCAGCGATCACGATCAACCGAAACGGGTGATCACGATCATTCGGAATCCATGATCACGATCCGCCGAAATGCGTGATCACGTTCGCCGGAATACGCATCATATGACCTGAAGCTGGCCCGGCCGCTGTCCACTGAGGCCGCCGTGGGGACGTCGGCCGGGTGAACGGGATATCGATCGCAGTTATACATGGAGGAATGCATATGTCGGCCCTGCCGATTCCCATGGATCGCTTCTGGCGGGCGGATTTGTGGACCGTCCCAACAGGTGAGGAAATCCGACAGGTAATTGAGGTGAGTCGACTGTCTGCACAGGAGACGGCGGCACTTCTAGGTCTTGCCGACAGCAGTTTCGTGGAGCGCTGGCTGGACGATGTATCACCGATCCCGTATTCGGCTTGGGCGATGCTGTGTGCCAACGCAGGACTTGGATCTATATGGAATTCCGGCCCAGGACCGGAGCTGGCGCTGGAAGACTACTTTCGGCCGCGCGCGAAAAAGGAGCGACGCGTCTACGAGAATTTCGAAGTCACGGCGACGAGCGACCCTTTCGCATGCGTAGTCGAGGTCAATCTGGCGCTTCTCAGTTGGGCTTTGAAGGGCGACTCAATCTGGGCTGCCAATTCCTCGGAAAGGAACAGGGAGACTTTCCGGCCGGATCGGTACGCACGAGTCCATCAAGAGTTTACGTCGGGTGAGGTCGTTTACATGCCGTATCTTTCCTTTGACCGCGGTCGTACTACGATCACGGATGGCCGCCATCGGCTGTACGCATTGATCGACCTCGGTTACACCCACTGCCCTATTGTGGCGGACTCTGACCATGTCGCTGCCATCGCGACGCTGATGCGGGACGAGCCGTAATCTGCTGCGTGGCGTAATGGCTAGAGGACGTCTAGCTCGTTTCCGCTATCAGCACTGCATAGTGATCAGGGTCCGCACGCTCCATCGCTCGCATGACGCGCTCCACCATGCCTCGTGACATCGCGGGGAAGTCGGAGAACTCCAGTAGACGAAGGGTTGAAACGCTGTGCGATCCCTCGTCCACGTACCTTGCTACCGCGCCGCGCTCCACTTCGTCGTCGAACAAGAGGTCTAGCTTGGACGAGTAAGGCTGGGGCGTCGGCCTCCTGAACCCCAGGTACATTTCCAGGAATCTCCTAAGGAGATTCGGACAGCTCAGGTAGGCATCGATGTCATGGCTGGTGCTCACCTGGAATTTTCGCAGGCAGTAGAAGACGTGGTGATAGTCAGAGCGGAACTTCGCTAAGTGTGCCGGAAGCACTAGCAACTGACTGCCGCCGTCACCCTCCCGATGGACGAGGAACGCCGCATGTCCCTTCTTGAACTTCCCTGCGCGGTCGGCCCAGTCCTGCTTGATAGTATTAAAGAACTCCGAGCTGTGCGTCGAAATGAAGAGTTGCCGGCATGCCTTCAGGCTCGAAATGAGTAGATAGGCTACGTCATAGATGTGGTTGGCGTCCAGGCTACAGATCGGGTCGTCGATGAAAACGACCAGGTCCTCAAGCCTCTGCCCGTTCTGCCCAAGGCTGGTGAGGAAATACGCAAGCGAAATCGCCGTCCGTTCCCCGTCGCTCATGTTGGTAGCCGACTGCCCCTCTCGAATGAACCGAATCCGCTTGTCTTGAGCCTGCTCGACGGAGATGCGCGGACCGAGCAGCCGCTTTAAGAGGTGATTGATCTGGCTTGCCGCCACCGAGCTACGCTGTAGTTCGGCCTGCGCTGCTTCCGATTGCCCCTTGATCTTCTGACCGACCTTCTGCACTCGCTCCAAAATCGCGCTCGCCTGACCGAGTGCTTCGCGCGCCTCCGTCGCGCCTGGGTCGAGCAGGTACCGGGCCGCGAAATGAGCCTTGACCTTGTCAGCTGCACTCCGGCGCGTGGCGGCCAATTCGTCACATGCTCGGTTGTGCTCGTCCTTCGCCTGCTGGAGGTCCGCAAGAATCGCCTGCAGAGCGGGGGCCTGGTCGTCGGCCGGCTCCACAGACAACACGGTCTCCATGTTCGCCAGCTTCTCGCGAAGCAGTCGCGCCCGATAGGATCGAATTTCATTCTCGCGGGCGTCCCACGCTTCAAGGCGGCGCAGCGCCTCTTGGGCTTTGGTCCGTACGCCGGGAACCCACTCTTTCTCATGCGGGAAGTTTGGCAATGCCCTTGGCTGTTCCAAGCGCCCGATCGCGGCCTGGATGGCCGCGTGCTGGCGGCGATACTCGTCGGAAAAGTGCTTGGCATACGCCTCCAATGCCTGCGCCGCGTCGCCTCCACAAAAGGCACAGGTGGCGGTGTGCTCATGGAACTGCAGGCCAGTGCGCACCCAGTCGCTCAGCGCAGGGGCCTCGGTCAGGCGCTTGATGGCGTTCTGCTGGGGCGCTTCCTTCAACAGCTGGGCAACATCATTGATCCCAGGAGGCTGGGGCGGTGTCACCACCGGAAAATTGCGAAATGGCGCAAATTCACTCTGGTCACGTGCCTGAGCAACTGCTCCTTGCAGCGTGATTTCGTCGAGTAGATGTTCGGCCGGGCTTGCTAAGCCCTGCGCAAGTCCTTTCAGATTTGGGGCCCTGAAATCTCGGATACCCAGCATCGTTCCGCAGTCACGGGCTAGGTCGGTTGCCGCCTTCTCCCTGGACCCGTTAGCGTCGCGTTGCCTTTCCTGGACGGACCGATACATCCCTGCCAGTCGTTCCCGTCGTCGCGTCAACGACGCAATACGGTTGCTCAGCCGAATGTTCTCTTGGCCAACGATGAATAGCGCGGGCGCGTGTGTGTAGTCGTCTCGCTGCAGGTTGTCGTCAATGAAGTCGCGATTGAAGATGCGTACCGGCAGACGACTACGGTCCTGGTCTCTCGCGCTGTCCAGGACGTCGTTCCCGACGCTTACGCGAACGCGGGCGTTGGGCGGCAGCCGTGTACCGCCGGACCCACTGAACAGGCCGATTATACGAGAAAGGGTGGTTTTGCCGGATGCGTTCCAGCCATAAATTAGGTTGTAGCGCTCGAAGTCCGGCGCGGTGCTCGTTCTCCCATCGTAGCCGCTCCATACCGCCGCGCTTGCAATAGATTCAATACGTCGAAACATACTTCCCCCGTTCAAGTATGGCTGGTCAAGAGCGCCAGTCTTTTCGACAATTTACCGCAGTCCGTTCCTGTCTTCGCTGCCGCTGCACTATTGCCAGCCAACGACGGCTTAGGGGGCAACGTTCGCCGCCTGCATGGGAGGTCGTCGCGCCGCGCGAGATTCGACACGGCTTCGGATTTGGCGCAAGACCGGGCCGACAGACCCGGTTGGTCGGCTTCGTCGGCTGCTACGTAGCATGTTCCAAAGCATAGCGAATGCGAGCGCCGGCATCTTCAGCTTGAAGTCTGTTGACGCGAATCTCCATTGAAGGATTGGAGAAGTCGCGGAAGCTGAACGTGAATGCGGAGTGAACCGAGTCTCCGGCGTCGCTCACCTCGGCGCTTTGGATGTAGGCGATCGGTTCGTACTTTGCGACGTTCTTCTCACGATCAATGACCACGGCCTTGCCCATCATGGCGTCAATGCCGACATACCGCGTGTTGAGATAGTCGGCAACCTCGACCTGCGGCCGGAAGCTCGGTGCGATCGAGGCGATTAGCCTGCGCATGTCGCGATTGCGCGATCGGCGCCATTTCGATAGCAGTAGAAGGCCGCCGGCGACCCACGCAGCAGATGCAACCATTGCCACGAGGGCCGCGCCCGAGTGCAGGAATCTTCCGCCCCACACCGAGTACACGAATGCGGGGAGCGCGGCCAACACGGACGTCGCGATATAGAACAGCTCGGATGCAAGTCTCAGCAATCGCATTGCATTCTCCTATTCCTTGATGCCATCGGACTTGGACGAAGGATTCGTCCCGCCCAGTGGGCGCCTGCCATTGCCACCTGACGGGCGAATATCGAATTTTGCCAGCAGGGTATTGACCGCAGCCTTGGTCCGATCGCTGTGGTCAGTGCCGACCATAGCTGGCGAGTGACCTCCGACCCAGTTGATCACCTTGTCCGGCACCAGGAAGATCAGATTAAAGCAGCTATGCACGAGGTTGAGACACATCGAAAAATAAATCGTGCAATAGGCCAGCATCGAGCCAATACCGGTCAGCGAATCGAACTGCGCGTTGGCGAGGGCGACGCCGAACCCTTCGTTCAGCAACGTTCCTCCGGCAACAATTCCCGCGCCTCCGAGGAAGAAGCCAATCACCATCAGGATAGGACGAACCATCATTTCCAGGAGGAAGATGTAGCCGTGGGCAGTCTTGTGGCCGAGGCCGTCGCCCTCTCCGCCGAGATGCGTGATTGCCCACAGCGGGGCCGCGATCACGCCTTCGCCGACAACGACGAGCCAGTTTACGGCGGCACCGAACCAGATGACGAACGGCACCATCGGCAGGTAAGTTGACAGGCCGAGGCCGAGCAACAGCGCGGCAATGATGATCATCATGATGATCGGCCCGGCACCATCCAACGCGCCCTTGATGAAACTGATCGCACCGCTGGCGTCGACTACCCGTGATGCGAGACCCGCGATGCTGAAGCTTTCGCTAGTCTTCTCGAGCCCCTTGGCAGTCAAGTATCCTGCTAGGCCGATTTCGGCGACGCCAGTAAGATGGTCGCCGAGGTTTTTCATCTTGATAAGAGGGTTGAGTTGACCGCGCGACTCGGCGCCATCGTTGATATTAGTGATTGCCCCCGTCAACGTTTGTCCGGGCGAGCTGAAGAGCTTTGCAAGGATGTTGCCACCGTCGTCTTGTCGTTGCGTGCCGAGCGGAGTAGCGTGCGTCGTCGCTGCGCGGCCCTGCTGCGCCTGATACGCGTTCAGTGCCGCCGTGTAGACGGTCATCATGCCGGGATCGCCGCTGATCGATGCGCCGAACGTCGTTGCCTTACCGGCTACAGCATCGGATAGCTTCGTGTTGGCCGCAGCGAAGGTCTGATACCACTGACCGAGCGTCCACCAACCACCGTCCTTGATGGACGAGCTGAGCTGGCTGGCCAACTCACCAATGCTGCCCTGTTTCGTAGCCGCCATCGAGTTAACGGTGTTTTCGTACTGCTGAGCCGCAGCCTGAATGGCGACTTCGGTGTCAGGCAGTGTGCTGTTGCCGGCCGTGCTGCGTGTTGTTACCGCGTTGACGAACTGTAGCGCGGATTCGCTCAGGGATTTTTCCATGCTCGAGAGTGCTTGGAGGTGTGCCCTGCGAATATCGGCAACGTCGATCGTGCTCGAGAGCCAACTCGTCGAACTGGGCTGCGGTTCGAGGTTGGGGTCAATATTGGCGCCGCCGCACACGAAACTCTTGTTGGCGAGGAGGAACCCGGTATCTGTCGCTTGCGTCTGCACGTAGCTGTTTTCGGGAAGGAGCGCCCCTTCACTCGAGCCCATAGTCAAGCCTGCGTTGATGCCGTGGCGGCACAACTCAATCTCGAAGATCTTGTGAGCCAGTTCATTAGTGCTGGGCATGACGGGCTGCAACACCATTCCCTTTCCGTCGTTAAACGCTGTGACGGCGGCGTCGACGCCGAGATTCGCTACTCCTACGCCCATTACCGCAGCGCCCCACAGCATCAGCAGCTGAGCGAGCGACCAGCCGTTTGCCGTCGGCACGAGTGAAGCAAGGCCCCACACGATCCGGATCGGCCCCCACATCGTGTGCTTTTCGCGGTCGAACACAGCGCCGTCGTGTGCCGTTTGCGACACCTTCCGGAACATGACATAGCACGCGAAGAGCGCGCCAACAATTAGCAGCGCACCGTTCGCGACTTGGAAGATTCCCGCCAGTATCGTGTCGCTGCCACCAGCGCCGCCGGTTGCAAGCGGATTGTTGACGACGTTGCCGTAGATGGTGACGAGTGCCTCGCGTGATTTGTCGCCCGACCGCTGCGCTGCCTGGGTGATTTCGCCGAGCGTTGTCCCGTCGGCGAACGCCGGCATGGACATCCAGCAACCGGCGATAAGCAGCAGGAGGGTCAGGGGGCGCGTAGTCTTCATGCGGTTCATCGCTGTTCCTCCCGTTGATCGGTTTTGCTCCGCCGGAATTGAATTTCGTGGTCGAAGACGTGGGCCCACCAGAACCGCCGTCGGTAGTAGTCGATACACGGTCGGTCGGGATGGCGTGCGCGCCACAGCAGCTCATCGGAGAACCAGACGAGGACGGTCGTTATGACCAATAGGAGCGACCAAACAAGTGGTTGGAAAAGCCGCTCGGTGAGAAGGCCGAAGAGCGACCCGACGGCGAAAAAGAGGAACACGCGCTTCAGCGCCAGTTGCTTCGCGACTTCTTGTTCATCAGGGCTTGGCATTTTTTTTTATTCCTTGGATTTACGCGTTTGCATATGTATGTACATACGCACGTACGTACACGACTGCGCCGGATCGGCAGGCTGCGCGGAACCGGGCGGCTCGCGTGGCTTATAGCTTGGTCCACACCGCTTGCTCCAACCCGCGCGTGCTGATTCCGATGTGCGCGGCGGCAATGACTTCAACACGCTCCAGCTCCGCGAGGGCCGCACACAACGACGTTCGGAACTTGTTCAGAGGGCTGGTGTATTGAAGCTTGGCTTTGAGCCAATCGAGGCCGTATCGCTGCACCTTGTCGGCGGAGGTTGCGACGAGACGCTGCAGCGTTTTCGCCATGTCCTGGCCTCGCTTGATTGCTAGGCGCTTCTCCCAATCGATACGCGCGAACTCCTGGTTGCTGTACATGGCGATCCATCGGCGGTCGATCACGAAGGTGTACTGTTTGCGAGATGCGTCGTATTTGAAGTTATCGATCATGCGTATTGCGTCGCCGTGGGAATCACCGTCGCCAATGCGGTACTTGTTGACGACATCGATGATCAATGAGGCCTTGTAGAGAGCCTCCACGGCTCGTCGAAGCCACCGATACTCGGCTCCGCCGATCTGCCGGCCCATCGCGTCCAGAAGCGTTGCGCTGCGCACATTAAACGGCTCGCCTATTGGCGAGGCGGAGGCGACATACATGATTTGCATCCAAACGTCCGCTTGGCTTTCGTCGAGCTGTACACCGGTGAATCTGATCTTCACATCGCGGCGGGTGACTAGGACGTGATCGTTGAGAAGCGGTCGCCGATGGTTTTTTGACACAGGAGCAAACAAGCTGCTGCGGGCAATGTGGTTTGGCATGGCTCGCATGGATGGTTCCAAGCCTGGCAAGGATTCTTGGCGAGGTCGTGCCCGCTCGCGGCCTGCCCTCTCCTGTATTCGCAGCCACACGTCGGTGTTGAGGATGTTGTCAGCGGGGCGTGGCCGGCGGGTCTCTCGGCGATAGTCGCTGTCTTCGCGGTGTGGGGAGCTCATCGTTCTGCCCCTGCGCTGTATTCGTAACCTTGCCGCTCGGCGTCCCCCTCGATCCAACCGGAAAAGTAGGAAAAGGCGTCGAGGTTGGCGGGGCATGGCGTCATTGCGTGGCCGACCTCGCCGGCGTCAAATCCCGCGTGCCACGCTTTGGGATCAATGCGCACGGCGACGTTCATTGCGCCCCCTTGGTCGGGGAGCGCGATTCCGTCGCTTGGCGCTGCCAGGCTAATTGCTGGGCTTTTGTCGGGCGGCCGCGTGGGCGTCGAGCGGCCGGAGGCGGCGGCTCTCGGCTCGCGTCAATCCACGCGAGAACCTCGTGTTCGTACCAGCACAGCCGACGGCTGTGCGGCATCTTAAAAGGGCGGGGGATGAGATGCCGGTACTTAGCGTTCGTCGCGCAAGTACGGATGGTTGTCGGTGCTTTCCCGATCAGCTCGGAAAGCTCCTCGATGAAGATGACGCGCCGGGAGGCGTCATTCTTGAGACGAGCAAAACCATTCATAGAGATACCTTTTAAAAGGTTGCTCCTAGACGGTTTTGCTACAGGTCGGAGACTGGTAGCCGCCAGTGGTTCCGACCGATCCTTGCGCTCTCACGATAGAGAATCGAACATCCAAGCCACCACCGAAGCGTTGGGCGCGCATGAATGCCGACATGAGGAAAGATAGTACAAAAGAAAATGTCCCGTCAACTGACGGGACATTCTTGGGACAACCAGAAGGGAGATTTACTCTAACTCGACATGAACAGTGAGTTAGAAAAGGATCGATAAGCCTTTGATCCTTCTAAGAAATTCTGGTCGGGGTGAGAGGATTCGAACCTCCGGCCTCTACGTCCCGAACGTAGCGCTCTACCAGGCTAAGCTACACCCCGATTTGGACTCTTCCGATGTTGCCGTCTTCTTCAAGACAGCTGCGTCGTCGAGCAAGAACATAACTATATCAGCGCTTTTTCGAAAATGGAATACCTTGGGAAAGAAAATTTTCGAAGCACGTGATCGGCGCGGTCATGGCGTCCTGCTGCAGCGCCTGCCTCCGCGCCCTTACGACTGCCGCGACGTCGAATACGAGCACAGCGCGAGCAGGCTTTCCTTATATGTCGAATCGGGAAACGCGGTGATCGCCGCTGCGGCCGCCAGCGCTTCCTGGCGTGCGCATTCGAGCGTGTGATCGAGCGCGCCCGAGCGCGTGATCGCGTCGAAAATGGTATCGAACCGATCGGTGCCGCCCTGTTCGATCGCTTCGCGCGCGAGCGCCGCCTGCTCGGGCGTACCGCGCTCGATCAGATAGATCAGCGGCAGCGTCGGCTTGCCTTCGCGCAGATCGTCGCCGGCGTTCTTGCCCATCGCTTCGGCCGTGCCCGCGTAATCGAGCCAGTCGTCCATGATCTGGAACGCGGTGCCGATCCGGCGGCCGTATTCGGCGGCCGCGGCCTCGGTCGGTGCGTCGGCGCCCGCGAGCACCGCGCCCAGACGCGCCGATGCTTCGAACAGCTTGGCCGTCTTGTAGCGGATCACCTGCATGTAGCGCGTTTCGTCGACGTCCGCGTCGTGCATGTTCAGAAGCTGCAGCACTTCGCCTTCGGAAATGATCGTCGTCGCTTCGGACAGAATCTCCATCACGCGCATCTTGCCGACGCCGACCATCATCTCGAACGAGCGCGAATAGAGGTAGTCGCCCACCAGCACGCTCGCCGCATTGCCGAACAGCGCGTTGGCCGTCTCGCGGCCGCGTCGCAGCTCCGATTCGTCGACGACGTCGTCGTGCAGCAGCGTCGCCGTATGAATGAACTCGACGACGGCGGCCAGCACGTGCCGCTGATGCGACGTTTCGCCGAGCGCGCCGGCCACGAGCAGCAGCAGTGCCGGGCGCAGCCGCTTGCCGCCCGCGCCGATGATGTACTCGGCGATCTGGTTGATCAGCAGCACGTCGGACGCGAGGCTTTGCCGGATAACGCGATTCACCTGCTCCATGTCGCTGGCGATCGGGGCGAGCAGGTGGGCGGCGCTGAGGGAGGGGGAGGCGGTGGACGACGACATGATGATGGAATTGGGTGATGCCGCGGATTATAAGGCGAATCGGCAATATTCCGGTCTGTCGCACGTTGCGCGCCCGCGATTTTGGCCGTCCGGCCGAGGCCGGCGCGCGGCAATCGTCGATCGGCTTTGACTTCGATGCTAACTCTCTGTATAATCACGCCTTTTCCGCGCGTGGTGTGCGGAAAAATGGATCCAGAGTGAGGTTCTCAATGTACGCGGTCATAAAAACCGGCGGCAAGCAGTACAAGGTTGCCGTTGGCGAAAAACTGAAAGTAGAACAGATACCGGCTGACATTGACGCTGAAATCACGCTCGACCAGGTTCTCGCAGTGGGCGAAGGCGAATCGATTAAGTTCGGTACGCCGCTGGTCAGTGGGGCTTCCGTCAAGGCCACCGTCGTGTCGCACGGTCGTCACGCCAAGGTCACCATCTTCAAGATGCGTCGCCGGAAGCACTACCAAAAGCACGGCGGCCACCGCCAGAACTACACTGAGCTGCGCATCGACGCGATCAACGCGTAAGCGCCTCGGTAAAGGAGCAATCAGATGGCACACAAAAAGGCAGGCGGCTCGTCCCGTAACGGCCGCGACTCCGAGTCGAAACGTCTCGGCGTGAAAGTGTATGGCGGCCAGGCGATCAACGCCGGCGGCATCATCGTGCGTCAGCGCGGCACGCGCATGCACGCAGGCGAGAACGTCGGCATGGGCAAGGATCACACCCTGTTCGCGCTGGTCGACGGTCACGTGAAGTTCGCGACGAAGGGCGCGGACAAGAAGCATACGGTCATCGTCGTCCCGGCAGCTGCCTGAGTTCAGGCATCACGGGCTTCGTAGCCGAAAGGCCCCGCAGTCTTCGCGGGGCCTTTTTTATTGGTCGCCGCGCGCAGGTGCGCGCCGGCGGCCGTCGCAAAAACCGGCGCACGATTGGCCGAACGGCCGATTGTTCAAGCGCGCCGGCGCGCGGCACAATAGCGGAAATACTGGGCGGAGTAACGAATGAAGTTCATTGACGAAGCGCGAATCGAAGTCATTGCCGGCGATGGAGGCGATGGCAGCGCGTCGATGCGCCGCGAAAAATTCGTTCCGTTCGGCGGGCCGGACGGCGGCGACGGCGGCCGGGGCGGCAGCGTCTACGCAATCGCCGACCGCAACATCAACACGCTGATCGACTACCGATACGCGAAGAAGCATTTGGCGCGCAACGGCGAAAACGGCCGCGGCTCCGATTGCTACGGCAAGGGCGGCGACGACATCACGCTGCGCATGCCGGTCGGCACGGTGATCACCGACATGGACACCGGCGAGCTGATCGCCGATCTGACCGAGCACGACCAGCAGGTGCTGCTCGCGAAAGGCGGCGCCGGCGGCCTCGGCAACCTGCATTTCAAGTCGAGCACGAACCGCGCGCCGCGGCAGAAGACCGACGGCAAACCGGGCGAGCGACGCATGCTGAAGCTCGAGCTGAAGGTGCTCGCCGACGTCGGCCTGCTCGGCATGCCGAATGCGGGTAAGTCGACGTTCATCTCCTCGGTGTCGAACGCGAAGCCGAAGATCGCCGACTACCCGTTTACGACGCTCGCGCCGAATCTCGGCGTCGTGCGCGTCGGCCCGAGCAAGAGCTTCGTGATCGCCGACATCCCCGGGCTGATCGAGGGCGCGGCCGAAGGCGCGGGCCTTGGTCATCAGTTCCTGCGGCACCTGCAGCGCACCGGTCTGCTGCTGCATCTCGTCGACATCGCGCCGTTCGACGAAGGCGTCGATCCGGTCGCCGAAGCGACGGCGATCGTCGGCGAGCTGCGCAAGTACGACGAGGCGCTCTACGAGAAGCCGCGCTGGCTCGTGCTGAACAAGCTCGACATGGTGCCCGAGGACGAGCGTGCGGCACGCGTCGCCGATTTTCTCGAGCGCTTCGACTGGCACGGCCCCGTGTTCGAGATTTCCGCGTTGACGGGGCAGGGCTGCGAAGCGTTGTGCTACGCGATCTACGATTATCTGGCCGAGCATTCGGACGCGCATCGCGCGGCGGAGGCGGAAGATCTGGCGGCAGACGTGCGCTTCCGCGATGCGCCGCCGGCCGCCAACGCTGCGCCGGGCGACGACGCCTGAGCGTACCCGTCACGCGCCGGTCTGCGTCGGTCCGGCGCCGGAATTGAATCGCGCCCGGCCGGGCAGGCATCAGATACAGGAGACAGCGCACGATGCGTTCGATCATCGCGGATTCGAAGCGATTGGTAGTGAAAGTAGGCTCCAGCCTCGTGACGAACGACGGCAAGGGGCTCGATCATGCGGCAATCGGCCGCTGGGCTGCGCAGATCGCGGCGCTGCGCGCGCAGGGCAAGGAAGTCGTGCTCGTCAGTTCGGGCGCGATCGCCGAAGGCATGCAGCGGCTCGGCTGGAGCAAGCGGCCGCGCGAGATCGACGAGCTGCAGGCCGCGGCCGCGGTCGGCCAGATGGGGCTTGCGCAGGTCTACGAGAGCCGCTTCACCGAGCACGGCATTCGCACCGCGCAGATCCTGCTCACGCATGCGGATCTCGCCGATCGCGAGCGCTACCTGAACGCGCGCTCGACGCTGCTGACGCTGCTGCGTCTCGGCGTGGTGCCGATCATCAACGAGAACGACACGGTCGTCACCGATGAAATCAAGTTCGGCGACAACGATACGCTCGGCGCGCTCGTCGCGAACCTGATCGAAGGCGACGCGCTGATCATCCTGACCGACCAGTCGGGGCTGTTCACTGCGGATCCGCGCAAGGATCCGGCGGCGACGCTCGTCGCCGAGGCGAATGCGGGCGCGCCGGAACTCGAGGCGATGGCGGGCGGCGCCGGCTCGAGCCTCGGCCGCGGGGGCATGCTGACGAAGATACTCGCGGCGAAGCGCGCCGCGCACAGCGGCGCCAACACGGTGATCGCGAGCGGCCGCGAGCCTGACGTGCTCGTGCGTCTGGCCGGTGGCGAGGCGATCGGCACGCAGCTGATCGCGCGCACCGCGCGGATGGCGGCGCGCAAGCAATGGATGGCCGATCATCTGCAGGTGCGCGGGCACGTCGTGATCGATGCCGGCGCGGTCGAGAAGCTGACGGCCGGCGGCAAGAGCCTGCTGCCGATCGGCGTGACGGACGTGCAGGGCGCGTTCGCGCGCGGCGAGGTGATCGCGTGCGTCGGCCCGGACGGGCGCGAAGTCGCGCGGGGCCTCACGAACTACAGCAGCGCCGAGACCAAGCTGATCCACCGCAAGCCGAGCGGCGAAATCGAAAGCGTGCTCGGCTACATGCTCGAGCCCGAGCTGATCCATCGCGACAACCTGGTGCTCGTCTGAACGCAGCGCGCGCAGTCGCGCCATGCGTTCATCGCCGCCGAAATGAAAAAAGCCCGCTCGATGCGGGCTTTTTGCCGAACGCCGCCGACGCTGCCGGCGCCACGTACGATCAGCGCAGCTGGCTCATCGCGGTGCGGTGAAAGCGGATGTTCTCGACGATCTGCTGCGCGGTGCCTTGCGGCATCTTGTTCGCGCAGAGGTAGTCCTGATAGAGCGCCGCGTGATACGCGTTCAGCTCGCCGTTCTCGATGCGTCGCCAGTCGTTCTCGACCGTGCGGTCCCAGCCGTCGTGATCGGAATTCAGCCCCGCGTACTGCCGCCATTCGTACGTATCGCAGCGGATCCCTTCGTAGTTCACGTTGCGTGCGCCGGCCGGGCTCGTGACGACGACCGTGTAACGCACGACGCCGTCGCTGCCGACCGTCAGCGATTTCGCGTCGACGAAGAACTTCAGCGGCGTGTTCTGCGACACGTTGAACGGCAGCAGGTCGGCCGTTTGCGGCAGCGCCGGCAGCGTGTCGACCGGGTTTTCCTTCCAGTTCCCCTGGCGGTCCAGCAGATACACGAACGCGCTGTCGTCCTTGTTGGTCGGCGTTTTCGAATTCGCGCAACCGGCCAGTGCGGCGGCCGCGGCGATCGACGCGAGCGCGAGAGCAATCGCTTTCAATATGCATTCCTCGTAAAAAAAGGGCGCGACACCAAGGTCGCGCCCGGTCATGCAGTCCGACTCGTCATTTGCCGACGATCACGCGGGGCGGCATCTCGTCGAGCGTGCTCGCCTCCACTTCGACCTCGGAACAGACGACCGATGTGTCGACAATCGTCAGCGTCTCGGTGGGTTGCGCGGCGATCACGCGCGGATAGCGCGGCAGACGCGGCCCACGGGGCTTGTCGGCTCGCTGCGCCGGGCGGCGCAGGAAGCGCGACAGTTCCGTCAGCGCCAACTGATAGACATCCCGCTTGAACTCGATTACCGCATCGAGCGGCACCCAGTACTCGTTCCACCGCCACGCATCGAACTCCGGGTGATCGGTCGCGCGCAAGCAAATGTCGCAGTCGCGTCCGAGCATCCGCAGCAGGAACCAGATCTGTTTCTGGCCGCGGTAATGACCGCGTACTTCGCGTTTGATGAACTTGTCAGGCACCTCGTAACGCAACCAGTCGCGAGTGCGGCCGATTATCTTGACGTGTTCCGGCAGCAGGCCAGTTTCCTCGTGCAGTTCCCGGTACATCGCCTGCATGGGGGTCTCGCCGTACTTGATCCCGCCTTGAGGAAACTGCCAGGAGTGCTCGCGGAGCCGTTTGCCCCAAAACACCTCGTTGCGCGCGTTCAAGAGGATGATGCCGACGTTCGGGCGAAAGCCTTCACGATCCAGCATACAACCACCTTCGAATCCTTTAAAATTGCTTTGATTATAAACAGATAACGGGCGCTGCGCACCGTGACGGAGCGAATCCGCGCAAGGCGCGCCGGCTGAATTGTCCCTGATTTGTCTGCTACGTCATCTGCGCCATCGTCGTTCGTCGCGCGCAGCTTTTTCACCTTGAATCTTTTTCGGGCGCCCTGCCTGGGGGCGCCGTTTTTGGAACCGTCCGCATGAAAGCTTCCCGTTTCTTTATCGGCACCCTCAAAGAAGCACCGGCCGACGCAGAGATCGTCAGTCACAAGCTGATGGTGCGCGCCGGCATGATCCGTCGCGTCGCCGGCGGCATCTACAACTATCTGCCGATCGGTCTGCGCTCAATTCGCAAGGTCGAGGCGATCGTGCGCGAGGAAATGAACCGGGCGGGCGCCGTCGAACTGCTGATGCCGGCCGTGCAGCCGGCCGAACTGTGGCAGGAGTCGGGTCGCTGGGAGCAGTACGGCCCCGAGCTGCTGCGCTTCAAGGACCGCAAGGACAACGACTTCGTGATCGGGCCGACGCACGAGGAAGTCGTCACCGACATCGCGCGCAACCAGATCAAGAGCTACCGGCAGATGCCGGTGAACTTCTATCAGATCCAGACGAAGTTCCGCGACGAGATCCGTCCGCGTTTCGGCGTGATGCGCGGCCGCGAGTTCATCATGAAAGACGCGTACTCGTTCGACAAGGACGCGGAAGGCCTGCGCGAGTCGTATCGCAAGATGTATGACGCGTACGTGCGCATCTTCACGCGCCTCGGCCTCGAATTCCGCGCGGTCGCGGCCGACAGCGGCTCGATCGGCGGCAACTTCTCGCACGAGTTCCACGTGATCGCCGATACCGGCGAGGACGCGATCGCCTACTGCCCGAGCTCCGAGTTCGCGGCGAACGTCGAGGCGGCCGAAGCGCTGCCGCTGATCGCCGAGCGCGCGGCGCCCGCCGAAGCGCTGACGAAGGTCGCGACGCCGGGCAAGGCGAAGTGCGAGGCCGTCGCCGAGCTGCTGAACATCCCGCTCGAGCGCACGATCAAGTCGATCGTGCTCGCAACCGACAACGAAGGCGCCGAGCCGACCATCTGGCTCGTGATGCTGCGCGGCGATCACGATCTGAACGAGATCAAGGTATCGAAGCTGCCGGGGCTGAAGAACCATCGTTTCGCGACCGAGCAGGAAATCGTCGAGTGGTTCGGCACGCCGCCCGGCTATCTCGGCCCGATCGGCACGAAGAAGCCGGTGAAGGTGATCGCCGATCGCACGGTCGCGAACATGAGCGATTTCGTGGTCGGCGCGAACGAGGTCGACTATCACATCGCCGGCGTGAACTGGGGCCGCGATCTGCCGGAGCCCGAGGTCGCCGATGTGCGCAACGTGAAGAAGGGCGATCCGTCGCCGGACGGCAAGGGCGCGATCGACATCTGCCGCGGCATCGAGGTCGGCCACGTGTTCCAGCTCGGCACCAAGTACTCGGAAGCGATGGGCGCGACGTTCCTCGACGAATCGGGCAAGCCGCAGCCGATGCTGATGGGCTGCTACGGGATCGGCGTCACGCGTATTCTCGGCGCGGCGATCGAACAGAACTTCGACGACAAGGGCATCATCTGGCCGGAGTCGATCGCGCCGTTCGAAGTCGTGCTGTGCCCGATGGGCTACGACCGCAGCGACGCGGTGCGCGAGGCGGCCGACAAGCTGTACGCGGAACTGACGGCGGCCGGCATCGACGTGATCCTCGACGATCGCGGCGAGCGTCCGGGCGTGATGTTCGCCGACTGGGAACTGATCGGCGTGCCGCACCGCCTCGTGATCGGCGAGCGCGGGCTGAAGGACGGCAAGATCGAGTACCAGGGCCGCCGCGACACCGAAGCGACGCTGCTGCCGGCCGGCGAGGCCGCGGCGACGGTCGCGGAGAAGGTCCGCGCGGCGCTCGCGCACTAAGCGGATCGGACGGGGAACGCGGTGGAGTACACCTTCCTGTCGGCTACCGTGCTTCTCGTGCTGATCACCGATCCGCTCGGCAACATCCCGCTGTTCATTTCGGCGATGCGCGACGTGCCGCGCGAGCGGCGCGTCAAGCTGATCCTGCGCGAGGTCGGGATCGCGTTCGTGATCCTGCTGTTCTTCATGGTGGTCGGCGACCGCTTCCTGCGGATGATGAGCCTGACCGACCTCTCGCTGCGCCTCGGCGGCGGGATCGTGCTGTTCCTGATCGCGCTGCGGATGATCTTTCCGCATCCGGACGGCGCGCTCGGCAGCGATCCGCGGGCGGGCGGCGAGCCGTTCATCGTGCCGCTCGCGATCCCCGCGCTCGCGGGGCCGTCCGCGCTCGCGACGGTCATGCTGCTGACGTCGCAGGCGCCCGGCAAGATGTTCGAATGGGTCGGTGCGCTGACCGTCACGATGATCCTCTGCGCGATCACGCTGGTGCTGGCCGAACGGATCCAGCAATGGCTCGGCGAGCGCACGGTCGCCGCGTTCGAGCGGCTGATGGGCCTCGTGCTCGTCGCGATCTCGGTCGAGATGCTGCTGGCCGGCATCCGCGCGTTCGTCCACCAGCTGCAGACCTGACGCGCGTTTCGCGCGCGACGACGAAAAAAAGCGGCGCTCCGGGCATGAACCCGGGCGCCGCTTTCCGTTTGGCGCCGGCGAAGCCGGCGTGCGCTCAGACGTTCGCGGTCAGCGCGCGGATCGTCGGCAGGTTGCGCCAGTAGCCCTTCGCGTCCATCCCGCAGCCGAACACGTAGCGGTCCGGCACCGAGAAACCGCAGAAGTCGGGATGCAGCGGCTTCGCCTTCGCGAGCGTCTTCTCGCACAGCACGGCCGACATGAAGCGCTTCGCGCCCATGTCGAGGATGCGGTCGCGGATCGCGGCCATCGTCTCGCCTTCGTCGAGGATGTCGTCGAGCACGAGCACGATGCGGTCTTTCACCGACTCGCGCGGCGCGACGCGCCAGTGCATCTCCGGGCTGCCCTGCGTCGTGTTGCGATAGCGCGTCAGGTGGATGTAGTCGAATTCGAGCGGGAAATCGAGATGCGGCAGCAGCATCCCGGTAAACACCGCCGCGCCGCCCATCACCGACAGAACGAGCGGGAACGCGTCGCCGATCTCGGCGCGGATCGCGTCGGCCATCCGGACGATCGATGCGTTGACGGCGTCCGCCGAGACGATCTCTTCGGAGTGTTCGAAAATGTGGAGGGCTTCTTCGCGGTTCATGTGTTCTGGCGGACAGTCGGTATACAAATAAGAGTGAAGCACAACGGCCGGTGCGCGCTACGGCAAAAACCCGCGCGCCGGCCGGCGGACGGAATCAGCGCAGACCGGGCATCATGCCCTTCAGGCCGCGCATCATCTTCTGCATGTTGCCGCCCTTCAGCTTCTTCATCATCGTACGCATCTGATCGTACTGGTTCAGCATCCGGTTGACTTCCTGCACCGGCACGCCCGCGCCGGCTGCAATGCGGCGCTTGCGCGTCGCCTTGATGATTTCGGGTTTCGCGCGCTCGGCCGGCGTCATCGAGTTGATGATCCCTTCCATCCGGCGGATCTGCTTCTCGGCCTGGCCCATGTCGGCGCCGGCTGCGGCCTGCTGGAACTGCGCGGGGAGTTTGTCCATCAGCGACGACAGCCCGCCCATGTTCTTCATCTGCGAGATCTGCGCGCGGAAATCGTTCAGGTCGAAGTCGCCGCCTTTCTTCACCTTGTCGGCGAGCTTCTGCGCGGCCTGCACGTCGACGCCGCGCTGCGCTTCCTCGACGAGCGCGAGGATGTCGCCCATGCCGAGGATCCGGTTGGCCATCCGGTCGGGGTGGAACACCTCGAGGCCGTCGAGCTTCTCGGCGACGCCGACGAACTTGATCGGCTTGCCCGTCACGTGCCGCACCGACAGCGCGGCGCCGCCGCGCGAGTCGCCGTCGAGCTTGGTCAGCACGACGCCCGTGAGCGGCAGCGTGTCGTTGAACGCCTTCGCGGTGTTGACGGCATCCTGGCCGAGCATCGCGTCGACGACGAACAGCGTTTCCGCCGGTTTCAGCACGCCGTGCAGCGCGGCGATTTCCTGCATCATCGCTTCGTCGATACCGAGCCGGCCGGCCGTATCGACGATCAGCACGTCGTGGTAGTGGCGCTTCGCCCAGTCGACGGCCGCAACCGCGATGTCGACCGGCTTCTGGTCGGGCGTGGACGGGAAGAAGTCGGCGCCGACCTGTTCGCTCACCGTTTTCAGCTGCATGATCGCGGCCGGGCGATAGACGTCGCACGACACGGTCAGCACCTTCTTCTTGTACTTCTCGCGCAGCAGTTTCGCGAGCTTGCCGGCCGTCGTCGTCTTGCCGGCGCCCTGCAGGCCGGCCATCAGGATCACGGCAGGCGGCGAGACCGCGAGGTTCAGCTCGGCGGCCTTGCCTTCGTAGTCGCCGCCGATCACGGCGGTCAGCTCCTTCTGCACGACGCCGACGAGCGCCTGGCCCGGCGACAGGCTGCTGATCACTTCCTCGCCGAGCGCCTTTTCCTTGACCTTCGCGATGAATTCGCGGACGACCGGCAGCGCGACGTCGGCCTCGAGCAGCGCGAGACGCACTTCGCGGAGCATTTCCTGCGTATTCGCCTCGGTGAGCCGGGCTTCGCCGCGCAGCGTCTTGACGACGCGCGCCATCCGTTGAGTGAGATTGTCGAGCATGGGGAGCGATGGACAGTGGGGCCCGAAGGCGCGGCGGTCATCGAATAACGGAGCCGTCGCGGGAAGGGGGCCTAGTGTAAACTTCGAACATGGATATTGTACTGTATGCCCTCACCGCATTCCTGTACGGCGGCCTTGCCGTCGCAGGCTGGCGCACGCATCGGCAGGGCGCGGCGTCGCCGCTCGTCGCGAGCGTGCCGGCCGTGCCCGTTCCGGCGTCGGCCGCGTCCGGGATGAGCGGCGTCGGGCGCGCGCTGCTGTTCGCCGCGCTCGTCGCGCACGGTGTGCTGCTGCACATGACGATCTTCCCGCACGACGCGATGATCTTCGGTTTCGCGTTCGCGCTGTCGGCGATGTTCTGGCTCGGCGCCGGCATCTACTGGATCGAGAGCTTCTTCTTCCCGCTCGACAGCCTGCGTCTGCTCGTGCTGCCGCTCGCCTGCGGCGCATCGCTGCTGCCGCTCGTGTTCGGCGGCGTGCGGGTGCTGCCTTATGCCGCAGCACCGCTGTTCAAGCTGCACTTCCTGATCGCGAACATCGCGTACGGACTGTTCGCGATCGCGGCGCTGCACGCGGTGCTGATGCTGATGGTCGAGCGGCGCCTGCAGTCGCTGCGAAGCGGCGGGCGCGACGGCTCGACCGGCTGGATCGCGAGCTGGCTCGAAACGCTGCCGCCGCTACTCACGCTCGAGAAGCTGCTGTTCCGCCTGATCGGCGCCGGCTTCGTGCTGCTCACGCTGACGCTCGCGTCGGGCATCCTGTTCAGCGAGCAGGTCGATGCGCGCGCATTGCGCCTCGATCACAAGACGGTGTTCGCGATCCTGTCGTGGCTGATGTTCGGCGGCCTGCTGATCGCGCGCAAGACGTCCGGCTGGCGCGGGCGCGGCGCGGCGCGCTGGGTGCTCGTGTCGTTCGCCGCGCTGCTGCTCGCGTATGTCGGCAGCCGGTTCGTTTTCGAGGTGCTGCTGCACCGCTCCGTCGTTTGACCGCAGGTTTCCGATGCGACAGATTCTTCTCCTGATTCTTCTCTTCTTCGCCGGTTCGTGGCTCGCGCGCAAGCTGCGTCACGCGCAGGAGCAGGCGCGCGCAGGCCGCGGCGCCGATGCGTCCGGCGCGCCGGGCTACGGCGCCGGTGCCGCGCGTCCGAACGGCGATGCGCGCTCGCTGCCGGAGCCGATGGTGCGCTGTGCCGAGTGCGGCGTGCATGCGCCGAAGGGCGATGCGATCGCGGCCGCGAGCGGCGAATACTTCTGCAGCACCGAGCACGCGCAACGTCACGCCGCACGCGCGGGCGGCGCGCGATGACCGACGCGCGACGGCTGTCGGTCGACGCGGCCGGCTGGGTGCGCGAAGCGCGCCACGCGCGCTCGCCGAACTTCGAGGCGCGGCCCGCGGGCGCGGTGCCGTCGCTCGTGATCGTGCACAACATCAGCCTGCCGCCCGGCGAGTTCGGCGGCGACGCGATCGAGGCGCTGTTCCTGAATCGCCTCGACTGCGACGCGCACCCGTACTACCAGCGTCACCTGCGCGACGTGCGCGTCTCCGCCCATTTCCTGATCCGCCGCGACGGCGAGCTCGTGCAGTTCGTGTCGTGCGACGAGCGCGCGTGGCACGCCGGTGCGTCCGAGTTTTTCGGCCGGCCGCGCTGCAACGACTTCTCGATCGGCATCGAGCTCGAAGGCGCGGACGACGTGCCGTTCGACGATGCGCAATACGCGACGCTCGCCGTGCTCGCGCGTACGCTCGCCGCGCGCTATCCGGTCGACGCCTTCGCCGGGCATTCCGACGTCGCGCCCGGCCGCAAGACGGACCCCGGTCCGCATTTCGATTGGCAACGCTTCGCGCGCGATGCCGGGTTCGGCGCCGAATACTTTCCTTTCCGGCAGCAGTGAGCGCAGGGTTTTTTGACCGGAAAAACCCTTTTCTCGGATCAATGCCTTGTCGCGTCTGCCCGTGCGCGATGTCAAGACCTCCGGCGCAAATTCTCCGTTTGGACCTCGCTCGAATGTCCACTATACTTGGTGCCTGTTGAGCAGTTCTGCACTAGATATAGTGTGTGTCGCAGGGGAAACCCGAGCGGCACCGGCCGGCGGGCAACGCCGGCGAACGGGGTTCTCAGGGCGGCGCGTCAGGCCGGGCAGTCCAGGCGCCGCAATCAGCGCAGCGAACATCGCGGGTAGGGTAGACATGACGAAGCACACGACCGAACCGGTTGTCGCGCATCGACGGAACCGGCTTCCCCGACGCATCGCTCGCCTCTTACCGCTTGCGCACCGCATCGCGCAGCGTTCGTTTTAATCCGCGGTTCTCTCCGCACCATCCAACACCAGGAGCTTTGCACATGCAAACCACCGACAACGCGACGTCCCAGTACGAGAGCGCATCGAGCCGTCCTCTCGGCGGGGCCGAACAAGGCGCGCCGGCGCTCGCGCCGCAGGCAACGTTCGCCGACTACAAGGTGATCCGCCGCAACGGCAGCGTGGTGGCGTTCGAGCCGTCGAAGATCGCGATCGCGGTGACCAAGGCTTTCCTGGCCGTCAACGGCGGGCAGGGCGCCGCGTCCGCGCGCGTGCGCGAGCTGGTCGACCAGCTCACGCGCAACGTCGTGCGCGCGCTCGTGCGCAGCCGCCCGAACGGCGGAACGTTCCATATCGAAGACATCCAGGATCAGGTCGAACTCGCGCTGATGCGCGGCGGCGAGCACAACGTCGCGCGCGCGTACGTGCTGTATCGCGAGAAGCGTCACCTCGAGCGCCAGCATGCGGGCGAGGAAACGGCGGCCGTGCGCGAGACGACGGGCGGCATCAACGTCGTCGACAACGGCGTCACGCGTCCGCTCGACATGAACGCGCTGCGTGCGCTGATCGTGTCGGCATGCGACGGCCTCGGCGCTGCGGTTAACCCTGATCCGATCGTCGCGGAGACGGTGAAGAACCTGTACGACGGTGTGCCGATGAGCCAGGTCTACGACTCGGCGATCCTCGCTGCGCGCACGATGATCGAGAAGGATCCGGCATACAGCCAGGTCACGGCCCGCATCCTGCTGCACACGATCCGCCGCGAGATCCTCGGCGAGGAAGTCGTGCAGGCCGACATGTCGACGCGCTACGCCGAATACTTCCCGCAGTTCCTGAAGCGCGGCGTCGAAGCCGGCCTGCTCGACGACAAGTTGCTGCAGTTCGACCTGAAGCGCCTCGGCGAAGCGCTCGACGCGAGCCGCGACCTGCAGTTCGGCTACCTCGGCCTGCAGACGCTGTACGACCGCTACTTCCTGCACGTCGACGGCACGCGCATCGAAATGCCGCAGGCGTTCTTCATGCGCGTCGCGATGGGCCTGTCGCTGAACGAGATCGACCGCGAAGCGCGTGCGATCGAGTTCTACAACGTGCTGTCGAGCTTCGACTTCATGAGCTCGACGCCGACGCTGTTCAACTCGGGCACGCACCGCTCGCAGCTGTCGTCGTGCTATCTGACGACGGTCGCGGACGACCTCGACGGCATCTATGAAGCGCTGAAGGAAAACGCGCTGCTGTCGAAGTTCGCCGGCGGCCTCGGCAACGACTGGACGCGCGTGCGCGCACTCGGCTCGCATATCAAGGGCACGAACGGCAAGTCGCAGGGCGTCGTGCCGTTCCTGAAGGTCGTCAACGACACGGCCGTCGCGGTGAACCAGGGCGGCAAGCGCAAGGGCGCGGTCTGCGCGTACCTCGAATCGTGGCACCTCGACATCGAGGAATTCCTCGAGCTGCGCAAGAACACGGGCGACGACCGTCGCCGTACGCACGACATGAACACGGCGAACTGGATTCCCGACCTGTTCATGAAGCGCGTGATGGAAGGCGGCGAATGGACGCTGTTCTCGCCGTCGACCTGCCCGGATCTCCACGACAAGTTCGGCGCGGACTTCGAGGCGGCTTACACGGCTTACGAAGAGAAAGTCGCGCGCGGCGAGATCAAGCTGTTCAAGAAGATTCCGGCGCAGCAGCTGTGGCGCAAGATGCTCGGCATGCTGTTCGAGACGGGCCATCCGTGGATCACGTTCAAGGATCCGTGCAACGTGCGCTCGCCGCAGCAGCACGTCGGCGTCGTCCACTCGTCGAACCTGTGCACCGAAATCACGCTGAACACGAGCGACACCGAAATCGCGGTCTGCAACCTCGGCTCGGTGAACCTCGTCGCGCACCTCGTCAAGCAGCCGGACGGCACCTACGCGCTCGACCACGACAAGCTGAAGCGCACGATCAGCGTCGCGATGCGCATGCTCGACAACGTGATCGACATCAACTACTACGCGGTGCCGAAGGCGCGTAACTCGAACCTGAAGCACCGTCCGGTCGGCCTCGGCATCATGGGCTTCCAGGACTGCCTGCACCTGCTGCGCACGCCGTACGCGTCGGAAGCGGCGGTCGAGTTCGCCGATCGCTCGATGGAAGCGGTCTGCTACTACGCCTACTACGCGTCGACCGAGCTGGCCGAGGAACGCGGCCGCTACTCGAGCTACCGCGGCTCGCTGTGGGATCGCGGCATCCTGCCGCAGGACACGCTGAAGCTGCTGGCCGAAGCGCGCGGCGGCTACGTCGAGGTCGACTCGTCCGAATCGCTCGACTGGGCGACGCTGCGTGCACGGATCGCGACGCACGGGATGCGCAACTCGAACTGCGTCGCGATCGCGCCGACGGCGACGATCTCGAACATCATCGGCGTGTCGGCGTGCATCGAGCCGACCTTCCAGAACCTGTACGTGAAGTCGAACCTGTCGGGCGAGTTCACGGTCGTCAACGAGTACCTCGTGCGCGACCTGAAGGAGCGCGGCCTGTGGGACGAAGTGATGGTCGCCGACCTGAAGTACTTCGACGGCATGCTGTCGCGCATCGACCGCATCCCGGCCGACCTGCGCGCGATCTACGCGACCGCGTTCGAGGTCGATCCGAAGTGGCTGGTGGAGGCCGCGTCGCGTCGCCAGAAGTGGATCGACCAGGCGCAGTCGCTGAACATCTACATGGCCGGCGCATCGGGCAAGAAGCTCGACGAGGTCTACAAGCTCGCGTGGCTGCGAGGCCTGAAGACGACCTACTACCTGCGCACGATGGCGGCGACGCACGTCGAGAAGTCGACGGTCGCGCACGGCGCGCTGAACGCGGTGCCGACGAGCGGCGGCGGCGCGGCAGGCGGCGCGCAGGGCGCAGCGGGCGGCTTCGGTGCGGCGGGCGGCGATGTGTCGTCGGGCGCGCTCGATGCAGCGGCGCTCGCGCCGGTCGAGGCGGAAGGTCCGGTGTGCACGATGCGTCCGGGCGACCCGGGCTTCGACGAATGCGAAGCGTGCCAGTAACGCTGCACGCCTGAGTCGAAGAGACTGCGGGCGGCGCGCACGACGAGCGATCCAGGTTGAAGTGCGCGCCGCTCTCTACTAAAAAAATGATAAGGAATCTGTAACGCGACATCTGCGTTACAGGCAACGACGAGCGATCGAGACATCCCCGACGACGTCGCGTTTCGATCAGCGTTCGATGCGTCGAGCGCACCTCGCAAACGATGTGCGACACAGGTCGCGCACTGCATGACCGACGATGCGTTGCTCAAAGTGTTGTATCGAGGTCGCAACGCGAATCGAAAAAAGGATTTTTCGTGAGCGAACCCTTTTATCGCTCAGGAAAAGATGGTACAAACCGTTCTAAATTGATGGTGAGAATTTATGCTCAACTGGGATGACGAGATGACCGCCGTAACTCCCGCGAGCGGAGCGCAGCAAAACGCGATGCGCACCTCCGCGGGGATGGCTGTCGGAATGCAGGCTGCGTCGCCTGCCGCCCATCAGGTCCGTGACATTTTCGAAGGCGATCTTGCGGTGCCGCCGCAAGCATCGGCTGTTCCCGCCGGCGGTTCCGAAGCGCGGGTCAATGTCGCCGACAAGCGCATCATCAACGGCCAGACTGACGTCAATCAGCTGGTGCCGTTCAAGTACAAGTGGGCGTGGGAGAAGTATCTGGCCGGTTGCGCGAACCACTGGATGCCGCAGGAAATCAACATGTCCCGCGACATCGCGCTGTGGAAGGATCCGAACGGGCTGACCGAAGACGAGCGCCGCATCGTCAAGCGCAACCTCGGCTTCTTCGTCACGGCCGACTCGCTCGCCGCGAACAACATCGTGCTCGGCACGTACCGCCACATCACCGCACCGGAGTGCCGCCAGTTCCTGCTGCGCCAGGCATTCGAAGAGGCGATCCACACGCACGCGTATCAATACATCGTCGAGTCGCTCGGGCTCGACGAAGGCGAGATCTTCAACGCGTACCACGAAGTCCCGTCGATCCGCGCGAAAGACGAATTCCTGATCCCGTTCATCCATACGCTGACGGACCCGGCCTTCAAGACCGGCACGCTCGAAGCGGATCAGAAGCTGCTGAAGTCGCTGATCGTGTTCGCCTGCATCATGGAAGGCCTGTTCTTCTATGTCGGGTTCACGCAGATCCTCGCGCTCGGCCGCCAGAACAAGATGACGGGTGCTGCGGAGCAATATCAGTACATCCTGCGCGACGAGTCGATGCACTGCAATTTCGGCATCGACCTGATCAACCAGATCAAGCTCGAAAACCCGCACCTGTGGACGGCCGAGTTCCGTGCGGAGATCCGCGAGCTGTTCAAGCAGGCTGTCGAACTCGAATACCGCTACGCCGAGGACACGATGCCGCGCGGCGTGCTGGGCCTGAACGCGTCGATGTTCAAGAGCTATCTGCGCTTCATCTGCAACCGTCGTTGCCAGCAGATCGGCCTCGATCCGCTGTTCCCGAACGAGGAAAACCCGTTCCCGTGGATGAGCGAGATGATCGACCTGAAGAAGGAACGCAACTTCTTCGAGACGCGTGTGATCGAGTATCAGACGGGAGGCGCGCTGTCCTGGGAGTAACCCGCAGCAGCGAACCCGTCACATGATGGAGCAGCCGGCGGCCTCTCGGCGCCGGCCCAAGGTTTAGGAGCAAGAACGCCTGATGCAAAGCATGCCCGGTGCCTTAAAGGCCCAACGACACGACAGGCACTTTGCGAACCCTTCAGTGGGATGGGCAAACTTCCCTCCGGAAAAAGCGGACGGCCGTGTGGCCGTTCGCTTGATCAAGCGATTAGGGGCAGCGGCGCAACGTGCGCCGGCTGCCGACTTGATTTGGCGCGCGAAGCCGGGTGGCCTCGCGCGCCATACCGTATTCATTAGCGTAAGCGTGCGGTATCCGCGTACGCCGATGAATAGCCCGCTTCGAAGCGCACGTGCTGAACAGCGTCCGCGGGAAGCGGGTTTTGACGAAGGGTGTAGTTTGAACTGACTCTCATCTGAACCTGAAGGAGAACAACATGGCTACTGCCAAGAAGAAACCGGCTGCCAAGAAGGCTGCTGCGAAGAAGACCGTTGCGAAGAAGGCTGCAGCACCGGCGAAGAAGGCCGCTGCAGTGAAGAAGGTTGCAGCCAAGAAGGTCGCGGTGAAGAAGGTTGCCGCGAAGAAGGCGGCGCCGGCGAAGAAGGCCGCCGCCAAGAAGGTTGCAGCGAAGAAGGCAGCACCGGCGAAGAAGGCCGCTGCGAAGAAGGTCGCAACGAAGAAGGTTGCAGCCAAGAAGGTCGCGACGAAGAAGGTCGCCGCGAAGAAGGCGGCACCGGCGAAGAAGGCCGCAGCGAAGAAGGTTGCAGCCAAGAAGGTCGCGACGAAGAAGGTAGCGGCGAAGAAGGTAGCGGCGAAGAAGGCCGCACCGGCGAAGAAGGCTGCTGCGAAGAAGGCGGCACCGGCGAAGAAGGCTGCAGCGAAGAAGGCTGCGCCCGCCAAGAAGGCCGCGCCGGCGAAGAAGGCTGCTGCGCCGAAGAAGGCTGTGGTGAAGAAGGCCGCACCGGCAACGACGGCATCGACGGCATCGGTCGCACCGGCATCGGGCGTGAAGACGGCGCTCAACCCGGCAGCGGCATGGCCGTTCCCGACCGGCAGCCGTCCGTAATCGCGGTTGACGAGCACCACCCGGACACCTCTGTCGTGTCCGTGGGTTGAGTAGCGCTACTCAATCGGTCCCGCCATCTGGTTCAGGTGGCGGGATTTTTTTCGTCCGCGTTTTCATCCGTGTGCGGCGGCCGCCGCGTACGGACGAAAAAAAACGCATGTGCAGCCTCGCACATGCGTTCGACCGCGGCTCGCGCCGCGCGCTGAGGTACTCGTTAGTGCGTGACGCGCGTGACGCCGCCGCTCGACAGCAGACGCACGCGTTCGCCGGCACGGAACACTTCGCCGGTCGCGGCCTGCGTGATCGAGCGCAGATCGCCGTTGTCGAGGCGCACCGTGATTTCGACGCCGTTCGCGGTGCTCATGTTTTCGCCGATCGCATTGCCCGCGACCGCGCCCGCGAGACCGCCTGCGATGGCCGTCAGGATCGACCCCCGGCCGCCGCCGATCGCGCTGCCGGCCACGGCGCCGAGCGCGCCGCCGCCGAGCGTGCCGATCGCGCTGCCGCCGCCGTCGGACTGGATGCGCACCGCGCGAACACTTTCGACGGTGCCCATGCGGACCGTCTGTTCGCGCTGCGCCTGGCCGACGCTATAGACGTCCGCCGAGCCGGGCGGCGTGAAGCAGCCGGCGAGCGTCACCGTGGCGGTGACCATGGCCGCGAGCGTGAGGGTTTTTTTCGTCAGCATCTTTGCTCTCCAACAATATTCATTTGAGACTGTAACCGAACGCAGCCTCGAAGCGCGCGTCGATTTCGGCGCGCGTCAATGCGTAAGTCTGGGGCCCCTGGTAGGCGATCTTCAGCGAGCCCATCAGGCTTGCGAGGCGGCCCGTGGTTGCCCAGTCGAGGCCGTTTTCGATCCCGTAGAGAAGCCCGCCCCGGAAGGCATCGCCGCAGCCGGTCGGATCGACGACGCGCTCGGCGCGCACGACGGGAATCTGTTCTTCGCCGTTTTTGTGAAGAATGGTAGAGCCGTGCTCGCCGCGCGTGATGATCAACGCCTGAACCCGGCTGGCGATTTCCTGTTCGGACCAGCCCGTCTTGTCGCTGACGAGCTTGCCCTCGTAGTCGTTGACTGCGACGAACGTCGCGAGTTCAATGATGCGGCGCAGCGTCGCGCCGTCGAACAGCGGCAGGCCCTGGCCCGGATCGAAGATGAACGGGATCCCGGCCTTCGCGAACTGTTCGGCGTGCTGAACCATCCCGTCGAAGCCGTCCGGCGCGACGATGCCGAGCTTCACGCCCGGCACTTCGTCCGCGCGGTTCAGGTGCGACAGCATCATCGCGCCCGGGTGGAAAGCCGTGATCTGGTTGTTGTCGAGATCGGTCGTGATCATCGCCTGCGCCGTATGCGCATCGGGCACCACGCGCACGTTCGCCTTCGACAGGCCAAGGCTGTCGAGCCGCTCGAGATAGCGATCGGCATCGTTCGCGCCGACCGTCGCCATGATGCGCGCGTCGCCGCCGAGCATGTGCAGCGCGTAGGCGATATTGCCCGCGCAGCCGCCGAATTCGCGTCGCATCGTCGGCACGAGGAAGCTCACGTTCAGCAGGTGAACCTGGTCGGGCAGGATGTGCTCGCGAAACCGGCCCTCGAAAGTCATGATGTTGTCGTAGGCGAGCGAGCCGCAAATCAGCGTAGTCAAGGCGTGCGTTCCTGTAGAGAGCAAAGGGAGGCGGCCGCCCGGCCGGCGCGGGCCGGGCGGCGGCGGATTACTTCAGTGCGGCGAGCGCTGCGTCGTAGTTCGGCTCGTCCTTGATCTCGCTGACGAGTTGCGCGTGGATCACCTTGTCCTGCGCGTCGAGCACGACGACCGCGCGCGCCGTCAGGCCGTTCAGCGGGCCGCTCGTCACGTCGACGCCGTATGCGTTCGCGAACGCGCGGCCGGTGCGAAACGTCGACGCCGTCACGACGTTCTCGAGGCCTTCGGTCGTGCAGAAGCGCGTGGCCGCGAACGGCAGGTCGGCCGACACGACGATCACGACGGTGTTGTCCAGCGACGACGCGGCTTCGTTGAACTTGCGGGTCGACGTCGCGCAGGTCGGCGTGTCGAGGCTCGGCACGATGTTCAGCACCTTGCGCTTGCCGGCGAAGCTGGCGAGCGTCAGATCGGCGAGGTCCTTGCCGACCAGCTTGAAGTCGGGGGCCTGCGAACCGACGGTCGGGAACGTGCCGGCGAGATCGATCGGGTTGCCACCCAGCGTAACTTTGCTCATGTTCGTGCTCCGAAATAGCGCGCCGCTCGGGCGCGCGGGTTGAGACGGGCGCGCATGCGCGCGCCGCGGTGCGTCACGGATAGAAGATCTGGACGCGGAAATTCGATGCGGGTGCGCCGTTCGTGTCGAGGCGGACGATCATCGTCTGCGTCGTGCCGGGCGGCAGCCCGGCGTCGATGGGCGTACCGGGGCGCACGTACTCGCGCGGCGCGAGCACGCGGCGCACGGTGACGTGATTGCTGTCGTCGAGCAGCGTCAGCTCGAGCGACGGATAGGCGAGCGCGACACGGTAGCGGTTCGTCAGCGGCGCCTTCAGTTCGAGCACGCGCGGGCCGTCGAGCTGGCGCAGATCGGTCGCATCGAGCCGCAGGCCGTCGATCGCGCGCGGCGGCGCGACCGTGCAGCCGAGCGGCGCGCACAGCTGGCGGAACCAGCCTTGTGTTGCCGGCCAATGGATCATCAACGGTTCGCGTTGCCACCACGCGAGCTGCGCGACGAGCAGCACCGCGAGCGCGGCCGCGACGAGCCCGCCGACGAAGCCGCCGAGCACCCCGCGACGCTGCGGCTCGCGCGCTTCGCGCGTGACCGCGAACGGCGGACGATCGTCGTCGGACGGCACCGCGGCGAACGGTTCGTCGGCCGGTGCGCGCGTATCGGCGGCAGCGAAGGCCGCTGTCGCCGGTGCTGAGGCGGCTGCGAAACGCGGCTCGCGCGGCGTGTCGATATCGTCCGGCACTGCGAAGTGCGGCGGGCGGGCCGGTTCGTCGGCGTCGTTGCCGGCGTCGGTCGGCACGGGTGCGATGAAGCGCGGTTCGCGCGCGTCGGTGTCGGCAGAGGGTGCGAAGGGCGGCACCGGCGCGGTGGCGTCGGCGGATGCGGTGAGCGGCGGCAGCGTTGTGTCGGTTTCGGTCGATGCAACGGATGCTGCGGTTGGTGGCAACGCAGCGTCCGTTTCGTGCGGCGAAGTAGAGGAAGCCGAGAGCGCGCCGTCTGCATCGCCGGCATGCGACGCAGCTTCGGCTTCACCTGTGCGCGGCGTCCGCTCGGGCGTGCCTGTCAGACGGACGACGCCTGCTTCGATCGACGGCAGCGCGACCGGCACCAGCGGTTCGATCCGGACCGTTTTCCCGTTGTGCTGCAATGCCGGATCGATGCTGCCGTCGAGCCACGGCGCCCACATGTCCCAGCCTTCGGGCTTGTAGTCGACGCTCGGCGGCACGTCGCGCGGCGTAGCGGCGAACAGCCGCGGCGGTGCGTCTGCATGCGCGGCATTGCCGGTATCGTCGATATCGTGGAGGCTCGCCGGCGGCGCAGCGTCGCCCGGCTTCGGCTCTACCGGCGTCGGCTCGGAGGCGGGCGATGCGGGCGGCTGCGCGTGCTCGGGCACGAGCGATTGCGCGGCGTTGAAGACCTGCCGGCAGTGTCCGCAACGCACGAGCCCTTGATGCAGCGACAGCTGTTCCGGCTGCAGCCGGAAGACGGTTTCGCAATGAGGGCAGCGCGTCGCAAGAAACATGTCGAGCCGGGCGGCCTGCTGGCCAGAGTGAAGGACAGCGCTATTCTAATGGCTTTCCCGCCGCGTTCCGGCGAGGCAGACCCAACCTTCGTGTTCGCGCCAGACCGAGATGTCGACGTAACGCGCATACACGGCCGCGACTTCGTCGGCCTGACGCGCGAGCACGCCCGACAGCGCGATGCGCCCGCCCGGTTTCACTTTCGAGGCGAGCATCGACGCCATCAGCTTCAGCGGATTCGACAGGATGTTCGCGACGACGATGTCGAACTCGCCGGCCGGGCACGCGCCCGGCAGCCCGTACGTGACTTCCGCGCGGTTGCGTTCGCTGTTCTGACGCGCCGATTCGACGGCCTGCGGATCGATGTCGATGCCGACGACGGGGTTCGCCCCGCATTTCTTCGCGAGGATCGCGAGGATGCCCGAGCCGCAGCCGTAGTCGAGCACCGATTGGCCCGGCTGCACCGACTGCTCGAGCCATTCCATGCACAGGCGCGTGGTCGGGTGACTGCCCGTGCCGAACGCGAGGCCAGGATCGAGCTCGAGCACGAGCGCATCGGGATCGGGGGCGTCGTGCCACGACGGCACGACCCAGATCCGTTCGCCGATCGGGATCGGCTCGAACTGCGACTGCGTGAGTCGCACCCAGTCCTGTTCCTCGACTTCGCGCACGTCGAACTTCGGCGTGGCGTCGAGGCCGATCTCGTTCGCGGCGGCCGCGAGCAGCACGGCCGGCTCGTGGTCGGGCGACAGCAGCGCGATCACGCGCGAGTGCTGCCACGCGGTGCGCTCCGGCACGAGGCCCGGCTCGCCGAAGAGCGGCTGTTCGTCGGGTGTGTCGGCATCGGCGTCTTCGACCGATACCGACAGCGCACCGAGTTCGAGCAGCGCGTCGGACAGCGCCTCCGCGTGCTCGCGGGCCAGTTCGACGACGAGTTCGCGATAGCTCATGCTTACGCTTCTTCCGGTGCGACGGCCTGCTTCTGCGCGAGCCGGTTTTCGAGGTAGTGGATGCTCGTGCCGCCTTCGACGAACTTCGAGTCGATCATCAGTTCGCGATGCAGCGGGATGTTCGTCTGGATGCCTTCGACGACCATCTCCGACAGCGCGATGCGCATCCGGCGGATCGCCTGCTCGCGCGTCGCGCCGTAGGTGATCAGCTTGCCGATCATCGAATCGTAGTTCGGCGGCACGAAATAGCCATTGTAGGCGTGCGAATCGACGCGCACGCCGGGGCCGCCCGGCGTATGCCACGACGTGATCCGGCCCGGCGACGGCGTGAACTTGAACGGATCTTCGGCGTTGATCCGGCATTCGATCGCGTGGCCGCGGAACTGGATGTCGCGCTGGCGCAGCGTGAGCTTCTCGCCGGCCGCGATGCGGATCTGCTCCTGCACGATGTCGACGCCGGTGATCATTTCCGAGACCGGGTGCTCGACCTGCACGCGCGTGTTCATTTCGATGAAGTAGAACTCGCCGTTTTCGTACAGGAATTCGAACGTGCCGGCGCCGAGGTAGCCCATCTTCTTGCACGCGTCGGCGCAGCGATCGCCGATGCGATCGATCAGGCGGCGCGGAATGCCGGGCGCCGGCGCTTCCTCGATCACCTTCTGGTGGCGGCGCTGCATCGAGCAGTCGCGCTCGCCGAGCCAGATCGCGTTCTTGTGCGCGTCCGACAGCACCTGGATCTCGATGTGGCGCGGGTTCTCGAGGAACTTCTCCATGTAGACCTGCGGGTTGCCGAACGCACGGCCGGCTTCCTCGCGGGTCATGTTCACCGCGTTGACGAGCGCGGCTTCGGTGTGCACGACGCGCATCCCGCGACCGCCGCCGCCGCCTGCGGCCTTGATGATCACCGGATAGCCGATCGCGCGCGCAATCTTCACGATCTCCTTCGGATCTTCCGGCAACGCGCCTTCCGAGCCCGGCACGCACGGCACGCCGGTCTTGATCATCGTCTGCTTCGCGGTGACCTTGTCGCCCATCAGGCGGATCGTTTCGGGACGCGGGCCGATGAACGTGAAGCCCGACTGTTCGACGCGCTCGGCGAAGTCGGCGTTCTCGGACAGGAAGCCGTAGCCAGGGTGGATCGCTTCGGCGTCAGTGACTTCCGCGGCGCTGATCAGCGCCGGCATGTTCAGATAGCTCAGGTTCGACGGGGCCGGGCCGATACAGACGGCCTCGTCCGCGAGGCGCACGTACTTGGCTTCCTTGTCGGCTTCCGAGTAGACGACCACCGTCTTGACGCCCAGCTCGCGGCACGCGCGCTGAATGCGCAGCGCGATTTCACCGCGGTTGGCAATGAGGATTTTTTCAAACATAGCGAGTATTCGTCTCTTCGAGGGGCGCGCGAACGGCGCCTGGAGAGCATCGGCGGCGCGCGGCCGGATGGCCGCGCGGCGGGCTTAGCCGATCACGAAAAGCGGCTGGCCGTATTCGACGGCCTGGCCGTTCTCGACGAGGATTTCCTTGATCACGCCGGCCTTGTCCGACTCGATCTCGTTGAGCAGCTTCATCGCTTCGATGATGCAGAGCGTCTGACCTTCCTTGACCGAGTCGCCGACCTGCACGAACGGGTCCGCGCCCGGCGACGGTGCGCGATAGAACGTGCCGACCATCGGCGAGGTCACGACGTGACCCTGCGGAGCGGCCGGTGCCGGTGCAGCTGCCGCGGCGGCTGCGGGCGCGGCGGCCGACGCTTCGGCCGACGTCGGCGCGGCCGATGCGGCGACGCTGACCTGCGGGGCAAATCCGCCCGTCGGCTGGACGTAAACCGGCGGCGCGTTCTTGACGATACGCACCTTGCCTTCGCCTTCGGTCACTTCGAGCTCGGAGATGCCCGATTCGGAGACGAGGTCGATCAGAGTTTTCAGCTTACGAAGATCCATCGGGAATTCCCCTTTCAATACGTGAAAGCGCCGGTTGAGCCCGGCGCTGAATCCAGATCGCGGAATCAGCCGCGCGACGCGCCTTGCAGCTTGTCGAGCGCGTACTCGAGCGCGTACAGATAGCCTTTCCAGCCCAGGCCGCAGATCACGCCTTCGGCCTGGTCGGAAAAGTAGGAGTGGTGCCTGAACGCTTCGCGGCGATGCACGTTCGACAGATGTACCTCGACGAACGGAATGCCGACGCCGGCGAGCGCGTCCCGGATCGCGACGCTCGTGTGCGTATACGCGGCCGGGTTGATCAGGATGAAGTCGGTCTGTTCCTCCCGCGCGGCCTGGATGCGGTCGACGAGCGCGCCTTCGTGGTTGCTCTGGAACGACGACAGCTCGGCTCCCGCTTCCTGCGCACGCGCGGCCAGCGCCTGATCGATCTGCGCCAGCGTGACGCGGCCGTACACCTCCGGTTCCCGGGTGCCGAGAAGGTTCAGGTTAGGGCCGTGCAGCACCAGCAATCGTGTCATGGTCGCTTCTAATTCTGCGGAATTGCGCGCACTTTAGCGCTATTTAGAGAAATTTGTCTAGTTTTGCCGAACGGCCGCGCGCGCCGGCCCTGTAATAATTACCGGCATGAATGCAAAGTGTCGGCGAATTCGCACGAAACTGCCGCGATCGATGCGCGAACCGCAGTCAACTTGCACATCGCGATTCGGACGCGTCACAACGCGTCGAGCGTCTTTTTCAGTTCCGCGGGTTGGATTTGTCCCAATTTTGTCTCGCGGATCTTGCCCGTGGCGTCGATAACGACCGTAAAGGGAAGTGCGCCGGCCGTATTCCCGAAATTACGGGCCAGATCGGCGCCCGCATAGCCGCTGACGAACACCGGGTAGTCGACTTTCACCTTCTGCAGGAAGTTCTTCACGTTCTGCTCGGAATCGACGCCGATCCCGACGAAACGGATGCCCTTCTGCCCATATTGATGCGACAGCGCGACGAGTTCGGGCATCTCCTCGACGCACGGGCCGCACCACGAGGCCCAGAAATTCACGACGACCTTCTGTCCCTTGAAGGCCGCAAGCGTCGCCGGCTTGCCGTCGACGCCCGTGAGCGGCGCGGCCCACAGCTGCTCGACGGGATTGCCCTGCGCGGCGGCGGCGACGGCGACGCCGTCGTCGGTGCTGCCGTGGAACCAGCGGCCGGCGGCGATCCCGCCGGCGACGGCGGCGGCCGCGACCACCGCGAGCGCCAGCATGCGTTTCATCATCATCGTTCAATCATTCCGGTTCGGAAGGCGCGGCGCCTGCGCCGACGAGCGCGCGCAGCGCGGCGGCGTCCGCGCGCGCGACCCGGCCGCGCGCGTCGGCCTTGACCGCGCCGCGCAGGTCGTCGCTCGCGTAGAGCGCGACGTGGATGCCGATCGCGTCCATGTCGCGCCGCGGGCGCCACAGAAAGCTCAGCGTCTCGACGTCGCCGCGGCCCGCGAAATGCCGCGTCTCGGATACGTCGTACTGCACGTTCTGATTCAGCAGGTAGATCGCGACGTCCTTCGGGTTGTCGGTGAAGGTCTGCAAATGAATGTCCGAATGCGCGTTCGCGGTGCCGTTCAGCACCGCGCCCGTCACGTACGGATTGAATTCGGCGAGCCGGCGCATCCAGTCGAGCGCGATTTCGCGCAGGCGGCGCAGCTCGTCCGGCTGCGTATCGCTCTGGAACAGCGCCAGGTATTCGCGCAGTTCTTCCTCGATCAGGTCGTTATCGGGCAGCCATTCGCCGGCAACGCGCGTGTCGCCGAGCAGCTGGCGCGCGGCCTTGCGCTTGGCGCCGGCGTAGTCGAGACCGTCCTCCGCGATCAGACGCGCGGCGGACTGGGCGATTTCCTCGCGGACGCGCCGCGGATCGACAAGGGGTTTGCGAGACATGATCCGGCAATCATACTCGATCGCCGCGGCGCCCGACCGCGGTGCGGCCGCACGCCGCCCGGCGCGCGCCGCGGTGTGCGCCGGCGCCCGGTGCGCACGGGGCGTCAGTTACAATGACGCTCTTTGCGTCGCCTCGGCACGCGCGCGGCCGGCCACGCGGCCCGTGCGACGCGACGCAGATCATCCTTTCCGAATCGACGGCGCCCGGCGGCGCGAAAGCATTCATCTATGCACATCCACATTCTCGGCATCTGCGGCACCTTCATGGGCGGTCTCGCCGTACTCGCGCGCGCGGCGGGCCATACGGTGACGGGTTGCGACGCGGGCGTCTATCCGCCGATGAGCACGCAGCTCGAGGCGCAGGGCATCACGCTGATCGAGGGCTACGGCGCCGACCAGATCGACCTGAAGCCGGATCTCTTCGTGATCGGCAACGTCGTCACGCGCGGCAATCCCGTGATGGAAGCGATCCTCGACCGCGGGCTGCCGTACGTGTCGGGCCCGCAATGGCTCGGCGAGCACGTGCTCGCCGGCAAATGGGTGCTCGCCGTCGCGGGCACGCACGGCAAGACCACGACCTCGTCGATGCTCGCGTGGCTGCTCGAGGACGCCGGGCTCAACCCCGGTTTCCTGATCGGCGGCGTGCCGCTGAACTTCGGCGTGTCGGCGCGGCTCACCGATTCGAGCTTCTTCGTGATCGAGGCCGACGAATACGACACCGCGTTCTTCGACAAGCGCTCGAAGTTCGTCCACTACCGGCCGCGCACCGCGGTGCTGAACAATCTCGAATTCGATCACGCCGACATTTTCCCCGATCTCGCCGCGATCGAGACACAATTCCATCACCTTGTGCGCACGGTACCGGGCGTCGGCCGGATCGTCACGAACGGCCGCTCGGATGCGCTCGAGCGCGTACTCGCGCGCGGCTGCTGGAGCGAAGTCGAGCGCTTCGGCGTCGACGGCGGCTGGCAGGCGCTGCCGGCCGAGGACGGCGTGCCGGTCGACGAGCGCTTCGCGGTCTATTCGCATGCCGAGCGTGTCGGCGAAGTCGCATGGCAGGTACAGGGCGAGCACAACCGCATGAACGCGCTCGCCGCGATCGCGGCCGCGCGCCACGTCGGCGTGCCGCCCGCGCAGGCCGCCGCGTCGCTCGCGTCGTTCCGCAACGTGAAGCGCCGCATGGAAGTGCGCGGCAGCGTCGACGGCGTGACCGTCTACGACGATTTCGCACACCATCCGACCGCGATCGAAACCACGATCGCCGGCCTTCGCGCCCGCATCGGCCGTCAAAACAGCCGCATTCTCGCGGTGCTCGAGCCGCGCTCGAACACGATGAAGCTCGGCGTGATGAAGGCGCAGTTGCCGGCCAGCCTCGCCGATGCCGATCTCGTGTTCGGCTACGGCGCGCCGAGCGGCCGCGACGCGCTCGGCTGGAATCTCGGCGACGCACTTTCGCCGCTCGGCGACAAGGCGCGCGCGTTCGACGATCTCCATCTGCTCGTGAAGGCCGTCGCGGAAGCGGCGCGCCCTGGCGACCACGTGCTCGTGATGAGCAACGGCGGCTTCGGCGGCGTGCATCAGAAGCTGCTCGACGCGCTCGGGAGCCGCGCGTGATCCTCTATCTGCACGGCTTCCGGTCGTCGCCCGCGTCGCAGAAGTCGCGGCTGCTCGCCGCGCGGATGGCCGAGCTCGGGCGGCTGGACGAATGGCGGTGCCCGTCGCTGTCGGTGTCGCCGCTCGAGGCGGTCGCGCTCGCCGAAGCCGAAGCGGCCGGCGCGCGCGACGTGACCGTGATCGGCAGCTCGCTCGGCGGCTATTACGCGACGTGGCTCGCCGAAAAGCACGGCTGGAAAGCCGTGCTGCTGAACCCGGCGATCGTGCCGCAGCGCGATCTCGAACAGTATCTCGGCGAACAGCCGCTGTATCACGGCGGTGGCACGATCGTCGTCGAACGCCGCCATCTGCAGGAGCTCGACGCGTTGCGCGTGCCGGCGATCACGCGTCCCGAGCGCTACTATCTGTTCGCGGCGACGGGCGACGAAGTGCTCGACTACCGCGAGATGCTCGCCCACTACCGCGGCGCGAAAACGCGCGTGATCGAGGGCAGCGATCACGGCATCAGCGAATTTGCCGACTATGTCGACGACGTTCTCGCGTTTTGCGACGAAAAGGCGACATGAACCGGCCGTGAGCCGGTCGAATTCCCCAACATCATGCGGCGCCGTCTGCGCGGCGTCCGGCAGTCTGAACGAGAGTACTGAGTGAACGTTTTCTTCGAGGAATCGGGCAGTTTCAAGGCGGGCAGCGTGCTGTCGCGCCAGGGCGACGCGTTTCAGGTCGAGTTGCCCGGCGGGCGGCGCGCGAAAGTGCGCGCGAAGGACGTGCTGATCGAATTCGAGAGGCCGGCCGCGAGCGAGCTGATGCAGGAAGCCGATGCGGCCGCGCAGCAGATCGACCTGGATTTCCTGTGGGAATGCGCGCCGGCCGAGGAATTCGCCTATACGGCGCTCGCCGAAGAGTACTTCGGTGCGACGTACGGCCCGGTCGAACGCGCGGCGCTGGTGCTGCGGCTGCACGGCGCGCCCGTCTACTTCCGCCGCAAGGGGCGCGGCCAGTATCAGCGCGCGCCCGAGGAGCAGCTGAAGATGGCGCTCGCGTCGCTCGAGCGCAAGCGCCAGCAGGCCCTCGTTCAGGCCCAGTACGAAGAGGAGCTGAAGGCCGGCAAGCTGCCGGACGCATTCGCCGGCAAGGTGCTCGGCCTGCTGACGCGCCCCGACAAGAACTCGATCGAATACAAGGCGCTCGAGGCGGCGGCCGGCGCGCGCGGCGTGTCGCCCGCGCGGCTGATGCTCGATTGCGGCGGGATCGCGTCGGCGCGCGCGCTGCACGAAGCGCGCTTTCTCGCGGAATTCTTCCCGCACGGCACCGGCTTTCCGCCCGTCACCGTCGGCAGCCTGCCCGACGACCTGCCGCGCGCGGACGTGCAGGCGTTCTCGATCGACGACATCACGACGACCGAAATCGACGACGCGTTCTCGGTCGAGCATCTGTCCGACGGCCGCGTGCGGGTCGGCGTGCACATCGCGGCGCCGGCGCTCGGCATCGTGCGCGGCGACGCGGTCGACGCGATCGCGCGGGCGCGCCTGTCGACCGTCTATATGCCGGGCGACAAGATCACGATGCTGCCGGACGACGTCGTCGAGGTCTTCACGCTGAAGGAGGGCGACTATCGCCCGGCGCTGTCGCTCTACATCATCGTCAATCGCGAGACGCAGGACATCGTCGCGAGCGAGACGCGCGCCGAGCTCGTGTTCGTGAAGAGCAACCTGCGCCACAACACGCTCGACGAACTCGTGACCGAAGAGTCGCTCGCGGCCGGCACCGGCGACTATCCGCACAAGGACGACATCGCGGTGCTGTGGCCGCTCGCGCAGGCGCTGTTCGAGAAGCGTCAGGTCGCGCGCGCGGGTTATGGGCTGAAGCGCGAAGTACAGCGCAATACCGACTACAACTTCTACGTCGAAGGCGAGCACGTGACGATCACGCCGCGCCGCCGCGGCTCGCCGCTCGACCTGATCGTGTCGGAGCTCGCGATCCTCGCGAACTCGACCTGGGGTGCGTTCCTGCACGACCACACGGTGCCGGGCATCTACCGGACGCAGCGCGGCTTCGGCGCGCCGGGTCCGAAGCGCACGCGGATGCAGACGACGGCCGCGCCGCACGAAGGGCTCGGCGTCGCGCAGTATGCGTGGAGCACGTCGCCGCTGCGCCGCTACGTCGACCTCGTCAACCAGTGGCAGCTGCTCGCCTGCGTGCAGCACGGCGTGACCGCGAAGCTGGCCGCGCCGTTCAAGCCGAAGGACGCCGATCTGTACGCGGTCGTGCAGGGATTCGACGATACCTACACGGCCTACGCGGATCATCAACGCCGGATGGAGTATTTCTGGTGCCTGCGCTGGCTTGCGCAGGAGCAGAAGAAGCAGGTCGTCGCGACCGTCGTGAAGGGCGATCTCGTGCGCCTCGAGGAAATCCCGCTGCTGCTGCACGTGCCGGCGCTCGGCGTCCATGCGCGCGGCACGCGCGTGCTGCTCGAGGTGATGGCGCTCGACGAGCTGACGATCGAGGCGTCGGTGCGGCTGCTGCACGTGCTCGACGCGCCGGTCGTCACGAGCGGCGACGCGGCCGACGAGGACGACGAAGCCGGCGACGACACGCTGCTCGACGCGCAGGAAGCGTCCGCGCAGACCGAGGCCGAAGCGCTGGCCGAATCGGACGACGCCGCGCCGGGCGCCGATGCCGACGCAGGCGCATCGCAGCAGGAGCGCGCATCGTGAGCGCGACCGCCTCGACGCGCGGTGCCGACCGCTACGTGGTATTCGGCAATCCGGTGGCGCACAGCAAGTCGCCGTTCATCCACGCGCAGTTCGCCGCGCAGACGGGCGAGGCGATCGACTATACGCACCGGCTCGCGCCGGTCGACGGCTTCGAGGCCGCCGTGCGCGCCTTCATCGCCGAAGGCGGGCGCGGCGCGAACGTGACGGTGCCGTTCAAGCTCGACGCGCATGCGCTTGCCGACACGCTGTCGCCGCGTGCGGCGGCGGCCGGCGCCGTCAATACGCTGCGTTTCGATGCAGACGGCCGCATCTACGGCGACAACACGGACGGCGTCGGCCTCGTGCGCGACATCGAGTCGAACCTCGGCGTGTCGCTCGCGGGCGCGCGCATCCTGCTGCTCGGCGCGGGCGGCGCGGCGCGCGGCGTGGTGCTGCCGATGCTCGACCGGGCGCCGCTGTCGATCACGATCGTGAACCGCACGGCGAGCAAGGCCGAAGCGCTGGTCAGCCAGTTCATGCAGGCCGCGCACGACGCAGGCTGCACGCTCGCGGGCGGCGGCCCCGGCGAGGTGCGCGCGCAGCCGTACGACGTGATCGTCAACGCGACGGCAGGCAGCCTCGACGCGGCGCTGCCCGAGTGCGACGCGGCCGCGTTCGGCGCCGGCACGCTCGCGTACGACATGATGTACGGCGCGCAGCCGACCGTGTTCATGCAGCACGCGGCGTCGCTCGGCGCGCGCACGGCGGACGGGCTCGGCATGCTCGTCGAGCAGGCCGCCGAATCGTTCTTCGTGTGGCGCGGCGTGCGCCCCGACGGCGCGCCGGTGCTGGCCGCGCTGCGCCGCGCGCTTGCGGCGAACTGAACGGCGCGAGCGGCACGTGGTAGCGGTGACCGGTACGCAACGCACGCGCGTGGTCAGCCCGACGCGCTGGATCGTCTACGCGGGCGCGGTGTTCGCGGCCGCATGGCTCGCGACCCAACTGTTCTATTTCGTGCAGATTGCAATGTGGTCGTTCGTGAATCCCGGTTCGACCGCGTTCATGCGTACCGACGCGTGGTGGCTGTCGCACGACACGCCGCCCGCGCAGATCCAGCATCAGTGGGTGCCGTACGACAAGATCTCGCGCAACCTGAAGCGCGCGATCATCGCGTCCGAGGACGCTACCTTCGCGACCAACAACGGCTACGACGTCGACGCGATTCTGCAGGCGTGGGAGAAGAACAAGGCGCGCGGCCGGATCGTCGCCGGCGGCTCGACAATCACGCAACAGCTCGCGCGCAACCTGTTCCTGTCGCGCGAGAAGAGCTACATCCGCAAGGGGCAGGAACTGATCATCACGTGGATGCTCGAAACGCTGCTCGACAAGGAGCGGATCTTCGAGATCTATCTGAATTCGGTCGAATGGGGGCGCGGCGTGTACGGCGCGGAGGCCGCCGCGCGCTATTACTACCGGATCCCGGCGAGCCGCCTCGGCGCGTGGCAATCCGCACGCCTCGCCGTCATGCTGCCGAAGCCGCGCTGGTTCGACGCGCATCGCGGCTCCGCGTATCAGGCGCAGCGCGCGGCGATCATCGCGCGCCGGATGGGCGCGGCCGAACTGCCGCAATCGGAGTAGCAGACGTTTGCCGTGACGGCGGCGTCGCCGCATGCCGCTCGTATTGCTCGCCGTCCCTTCATGCCTCGTTTGTGCGCCGCAGCGACTGCACACCGGATTCGTTCCGCGCGGCTTTCTCTAGATTAAACCGTCTATTTCGCGTTGCTGAGCAATGCGGGTCTTCATGCGCGCACATCGTCGCGTACCGGACGCGATGCGCGCGATTTCGCCGCTCCGGCGACGCGCACACGCGCTGCTGAAAGTCGGATGAAAACCAACGTTTCGGCATTCGAAGCGTGTCTGTAAGGTGTGCGCCGCAACGGCCGCCCGCGCGAATATTTCAAAATTTTTCAATGCTGACACGCTCGCGTATATTGGCCGGCACCGCGGCTGACCCGCCGCGCGAACGAGGTGGGGGGCGGCCCGACCGGCTGCTCGACATAACAACATCGAGAGAGGGAAGGCAACGATGCCAGCAAGCCAAGCGAAGCTGTGGTTGGGAGTCGTGTTTTCTTCGCTGATCCTGACGGCCTGCAACGACGACGTCACGTCGTCCGTCGCCAGCGCCGGCGATTCAGCACAGTCCGCCGCGCAGGCGGACAAGCCCTACGCCGATCCGAACAGCTATTCGTCGAATGCGAACGCGTCGCTCGATGCGTCCGCCGCGGTCGAGCAGGCCGCCGTCACGCATCACCAGATCACGCTGAACGGCCAGACGATCCGCTACACGGCCACGGCCGGCCATCTCGTCGCGCGCGATCCGCGCAGCGGCGCACCCGAGGCGTCGTTCTTCTACGTCGCCTACACGGCCGACAACCAGCCTGCCGCGAAACGGCCGGTCACGTTCCTCTACAACGGCGGCCCGGGCTCCGCCTCGGTATGGCTGCATCTCGGCTCGTTCGGCCCGAAGCGGATCCAGACCGGCGATCCGAACGCGAACACCTCGACATTTCCGTTCGTCGACAACGCGGAGAGCCTGCTCGACACGACCGACCTCGTGTTCGTCGACGCGATCGGCACCGGTTATTCCGAGGCGATCGCGCCGAACACGAACCAGACGTTCTGGGGCGTCGACCAGGACGCCGGCGCGTTTCGCGATTTCGTGACGCGCTACCTGAGCGTGAACCAGCGCAACGATTCCCCGAAATACCTGTTCGGCGAATCGTACGGCACGCCGCGCACCGACGTGCTCGCGAACCTGCTGGAGACGGCCGGTGTCAAGCTCGACGGGATCGTGCTGCAGTCGTCGATCCTCGACTACAACGCGAACTGCGACATGGCGAGCGATTACGTCGGCAATTCGAACAACGGCGCGAGCGCGGTGAGCTGCGCGGGCTTCGTACCGTCGTACGGGACGGTCGGCGCGTACTACCAGCTCGACAATCCGAATCCGCCGAGCCTGCCGCCGTATGCGGACCAGATGCGCCTGCTGACGGCCGGCAGCTACGCGCCGGCCGTGAACGCGTATCTCGCGAACCATACGCCGCCGTCGCCGAGCCTCGTGACGACGATGACGAATGCGACCGGCGTGAAGGCGTCGCTGTGGAACGCCGATTTCAACGTCGTGCCGACCTTCTTCGACAACAGCTTCCAGCTGTCGCTGCTTCCCGGCACGCTGATCGGCCGCTACGACGCGCGCGTGAACGTACCGGTATCGAGCGCGCTCGCGGCCGACGGCGATCCGTCCAGCACCTTCATCACGAAGCCGTTCACCGACACGATCGCGAGCTATCTGCCGAACGAGCTGAAGTACACGGCGAAGACGGCCTATGCTGTCAGCAGCAACGCGATCAACACGTGGGACTGGAGCCACGACGGCCTTGCGATGCCGGACACGATTCCCGACCTCGCGGCCGCGCTGACGCTGAATCCGGCGCTGAAGATGCTGTCGCTGAACGGCTATCACGATATCGCGACGCCGTTCTACCAGACCGAGCTCGACCTCGCGCGGCTCGGCACGCAACCGAACCTGACGATCAAGGACTATCAGGGCGGACACATGGTCTATCTCGACGATACGTCGCGTCCGCAGGAGAAGGCGGATCTGGCGGCCTTCTACCGCACGGCCGCGCACTGATGCGACACGCGGCCGGTGCGCGCGTCGGACGAATCGCGTCCGCACGCGCCGCGCCGGCCGTCGACGACCTCATTCCAGACTGGAGCCTGACATGCAAAAACGTCTCATCGTCATCGCCGCGGCGCTCGCAGCAGCGGGCGTCGCGCTGTCCGCGGCCGCGTTCGCGCAGGCGAGCGACGCGGCCGCACCCGCGCGCGCACGGCAGGCGCAGCTCGGCGACCCGTACGTGCCGCCGGCCGCGCGCCGCCCGACCGCCGGCACGCAGACGACCGGCGCGGCGCTGCACGCGCAGGTCGTGCGCAAGCTCGCGCGGCAGTTCAGCGCGGCCGACACGCAGAACACCGGTTCGATCACCGAAGCGCAGGCGCGCGCGGCGGGGCTCGGCTACGTCGCGAACCATTTCAGGCAGATCGACGCGAGCGGCAGCGGCCGCGTGTCGTTCACCGACGTGCAGCGCTACATGCAGACGCGCAGCGCGAGCGGACAGCAGTAGGCGATCGATCGCGACCGTGCGCGACGCGCGCGGCGGCAAACCGGGGGCGGAACCTGCGTGGCACGCGGATTTCGCCCCCGCGCATATCGGCGCCGCACGCCTCGAACGAGGATGGCCGATCGACCGTTTTTCTCATTATCTGGGCAGCGCATTCAAATATTGGAGGTGGATGCGTACGCTCCTACAATCCGAAGCACATCGACAGCTTCGGACCCGCACCGCGCGGCGCCCGACGCATACGGAGACACCTTCCATGACGTTTGCCGGGCGCTTTCCTCGGTGCTTCGCGCGCCGCGTTGCCGCGGCCGGGCTCGTGCCCGGCGCGCAGGACGCGGTTTCACCGATCCCGTTGAAGTAGCCCCGTCCCATGACCAAGATGCCCGACTCCCTCGCCCTCGACGCCCGGCGCGCGACGCCGGACGATGCACCGCTCAGCGACAGCATCGGCGCGACCAGCACGCCGCTCGATCTCGCCGCGCAGCAGGCCGGCACGCAGACGCTGTTGCGCGGCCTCGCGATTCTCGAAGCGATCGCGAACGGCGCGCGCGACATGCGCGCGATCGGCGCCGCGCTCGGCACGACGCGCAGCACCACGCATCGTCTCGTCAGCAGCCTCGTGCAGGCGCGCTATCTGCGCCAGGTGCAGGGCGGCTATCTGCTCGGCCCGAAGCTGATCGAACTCGGCACGATCGCGCTCGAGCAGATGCCGCTGACCGCCGTTGCGCGGCCGCATCTCGAGGCGCTTGCCGAAGCGACGCTCGACACGATCCATCTCGGCGTGCGCGACGGCGACGACGTGCTGTACATCGACAAGATTCCCGGCACGCGCGGGCTCGAAATGCGCTCGCGCGTCGGCCACCGGATGCCGCTCGCCTCGACCGGCATCGGCAAGGCGATGATGCTCGACCTCGCGCCCGAGACGTGGCGCACGCTGTTCGAGGCCGCGCGGCGCGCGCTCGCCGGCGTCAGCTTCAAGCCCGACAACCGGCCCGACTCGGCGGCGTTCCTGCAGCGGATGGCGCACTACGCGGCCGGCGGCTACACGTTCGACCTCGAGGAGAACGAGGCGTCGATCCGCTGCGTGGCCGCGCCGATCCGCGACGCGTCGGGCGCGATCGTCGCGGCGGTGTCGGTCGCGAGCACGATTCCGTACATGCCGCACGACCGGATGGACGAACTGATTCCGCTCGTGCAGCGCGAAGCGCGAGCCATTTCCGCGGAGCTGGGCTGGAGCCCGCCGCAGGGTACCCGCAGGATCAAACGATGACGAATCCGACCCGAACCGTTCCGGATGCCGCCGGCGCCGCAGCGTCGCTGATCGCGCTCGACTGGGGCACGACGTCGCTGCGCGCCTATCTGTACGATGCGCGCGGCGCGTTGCTCGACACGCGCAGCCGCGCGGCGGGCGTGATGCATGTGCCGGGCGGCAGTGCGCACGCATTCGACGCGGCGTTCGAGGATGCGTGCGGCGACTGGCTCGACCGCGCGGGCGCCGTGCCGGTGCTCGCCGCCGGCATGGTCGGCAGCGCGCAGGGCTGGCGCGAGGCGCCGTACGTCGCGGTGCCGGCCGGCGCCGACGCGCTCGTCGCGGGTCTCGTCACGGTGACGACTGCGCGCGGCGCGACCGTGTCGATCGTGCCGGGCGTGATCGCGACGGGCGAGCTGCCCGACGTGATGCGCGGCGAAGAAACGCAGATCGTCGGCGCGCTCGCGGCCGATCCGACGCTTGATGCCGATCGTTCAGGGCTCCTGATCGGGCTGCCCGGCACGCATGCGAAATGGGCGTGGGTCAACGGCGGCCTCATCGAGCGATTCCAGACCTTCATGACGGGCGAGCTGTTCGCCGCGCTGCGCGACCACACGATTCTCGGCCGCACGATGCGCGCGCCGGCGTCGCCCGATCGCGCCGCGTTCGAGCGCGGCGTGGCGGTCGCACGCGATGCGCAGCACACGGGGCTGCTCGGCACGATTTTCAGCACGCGCACGCTCGGCCTGACCGAGCGTCTCGCGCCCGATGCGCAGGGCGACTATCTGTCCGGGCTGCTGATCGGCCATGAGCTGAACGCGCTCGACGCGATGCTCGCCGAACGCGGCGCGACGCTCGCGAACCAGCCGCTGCTGCTGATCGGCGACGACCGGCTGTGCGCGCGCTACGTCGACGCGCTGCACGTGTTCGGCTGCATGCACGCGCGCGTCGTCGCGCACGCGACCGAGCGCGGGCTGTGGCAGATCGCGTCGCGCGCGGGGCTCGTGCACACGGACGGCGAACCCGTATGCGCGGGCCACTGAACCGAACCGATTGCGGAGGAATGTAACGATGTCGTCCGACCTGACGCTGCCCGCGCCGTACACGCCGCATGCCGGCCTGATGCGCGCGTTCGACGTGTGCCCGCTGATCGCGATCCTGCGCGGCATCACGCCCGCCGAAGCGGCCGAGCACGGCCGCGCGCTGTACGACGCCGGCTTCCGGCTCGTCGAGGTGCCGCTCAATTCGCCGGCGCCGTTCGACAGCATCGCTGCGCTGCGCCGCGCGTTGCCGGACGACGCCATCGTCGGCGCGGGCACCGTGCTGCGCGCCGAACACGTGGACCGCGTGCAGGACGCAGGCGGTGCGCTGATCGTGATGCCGCATGCGGATACCGCGGTGATACGCCGTGCCCGCGAGCGCGGCCTTGCCTGCGCGCCGGGCGTCGCGACGCCGACCGAAGCGTTCGCGGCGCTCGCCAACGGCGCCGACGTGCTGAAGATGTTTCCCGCCGAGCAGCTCGGCACGGCGGTCGTGAAGGCATGGCGCGCGGTGATCGATCGCGCGGTGCCGCTGGTGCCGGTCGGCGGAATCGCGCCCGACAACATGCAGCCGTTCCTCGCGGCCGGCGCGAACGGATTCGGGCTCGGCTCCGCGCTCTACCGGCCGGGCCAGTCGGCCGACACGACGGCCGTCCATGCGCGCGCGTTCCAGGCCGGCCTGCGCGCGGCGCGCGGCGGAGCCGCATGATGAACCGGCTGGCGGGCAAGGTCGCGATGGTTACCGGCGCGGCGCGCGGCATCGGCGCGGCGATCGCGCGCGCATTTGCCGGCGAGGGCGCGCGCGTCGCGCTCGTCGACGTCGATTTCGCGCAGGCCGAGCAGACGGCCGCGGCGATTGCGCGCGACGTCGACGGTGCACGCGTGCTGCCGCTGCATGCGGACGTCACGCAGCAGGGCTCGGTACGCGACGCGCTCGCGCAGACGGAAGCGGCGCTCGGCGCGCTCGACGTGCTCGTGAACAACGCGGGCATCAACGTGTTCGCCGATCCGCTGACGATGACCGACGACGACTGGCGCCGCTGCTTCGCGGTCGATCTCGACGGCGTCTGGCATGGCTGCCGCGCGGCGCTGCCGGGCATGGTCGAGCGCGGTCGCGGCAGCATCGTGAACATTGCGTCGACGCATGCGTTCCGGATCATCCCGGGTTGTTTTCCGTACCCGGTCGCGAAGCACGGCGTGCTCGGCCTCACGCGCGCGCTCGGCATCGAATATGCGGCGCGCAACGTGCGCGTGAATGCGATCGCGCCGGGCTACATCGAGACGCAGCTCACGCGCGACTGGTGGGACGCGCAGCCCGATCCGGCCGCCGCGCGCGCCGAGACGCTCGCGCTGCAGCCGATGAAGCGGATCGGCCGGCCCGAAGAAGTCGCGATGACCGCGGTGTTCCTCGCGTCCGACGAGGCGCCGTTCATCAATGCCGCGTGCATCACCGTCGACGGCGGGCGCGCGGCGCTGTACCACGACTGAACTGAAGCAACGATTCGACAGACCGCACATGCGCCGGCCGCGCGCACGCTGCGTCGACACCAACAAGCGGCCGCATCCTGTTCGATGAAGACAAGGAGACACTGGAGATGAAACGCAGAACGTTCGTCACGCTGGCCGCTGCGGCCGCGGTGGTGATGGGGAGCCCGATCGCGCACGCGGCCGATCCGGTGAAGATCGGCTTTCTCGTGAAGCAGCCGGAAGAGCCGTGGTTCCAGGACGAGTGGAAGTTCGCGGAGATCGCCGCGAAGGACAAGGGCTTCACGCTCGTGAAGATCGGCGCGCCGTCGGGCGAGAAGGTGATGAGCGCGATCGACAACCTCGCCGCGCAGAAGGCGCAGGGCTTCATCATCTGCACGCCCGACGTGAAGCTCGGGCCGGGCATCGTCGCGAAGGCGAAGTCGCACAACCTGAAGATGATGACGGTCGACGACCGCCTCGTCGACGGCGCGGGCAAGCCGATCGAAGCGGTGCCGCACATGGGGATCTCCGCGTACAACATCGGCAAGCAGGTCGGCGAGGGCATCGCGGCCGAGATCAAGAAGCGCGGCTGGGACATGAAGGACGTCGGCGCGATCGACATCACGTACGAGCAGCTGCCGACCGCGCACGACCGCACGTCGGGCGCGACCGATGCGCTCGTCGCGGCCGGCTTTCCGAAGGCGAACGTGATCGCGGCGCCGCAGGCGAAGACCGACACTGAGAACGCGTTCAACGCGGCGAACATCGCGCTCACGAAGAATCCGCAGTTCAAGCACTGGGTCGCCTACGGCCTGAACGACGAGGCCGTGCTCGGCGCCGTGCGCGCGGCCGAAGGGCGCGGCTTCAAGGCGGACAACATGATCGGCATCGGCATCGGCGGCTCCGACTCCGCGCTGAACGAGTTCAAGAAGCCGCAGCCGACCGGCTTCTTCGGCACCGTCATCATCAGCCCGAAGCGCCACGGCGAGGAAACCTCCGAGCTGATGTACACATGGATCACGCAGGGCAAGGCGCCGCCGCCGCTCACGCTCACCACCGGCATGCTCGCGACGCGCGACAACGTGACGAAGGTGCGCGAGCAGATGGGACTCGCATCGAAGTAAGGGGCGCCGCGCGGCCGTCGCAGCGATGCGGCGGCGCGCGGTCCATCGATCATGCAAGTGGAAGTGGAGAAGCGACGTGTCAGCGGCACTGCGTTTTGACAATATCGGCAAGGTATTTCCCGGCGTACGCGCGCTCGACGGCATCTCGTTCGACGTGCACGCCGGCGAGGTGCACGGCCTGATGGGCGAGAACGGCGCGGGCAAGTCGACGCTGCTGAAGATTCTCGGCGGCGAATATCAGCCCGACGCGGGCAGCGTGCTGGTCGACGGCCGGCCCGTGCATTTTCCGAATGCGGCCGCATCGATCGCGGCCGGCATCGCGGTGATTCACCAGGAGCTGCAGTACGTGCCCGACCTGACGGTCGCGGAGAACCTGCTGCTCGGCCGCCTGCCGAACGCGTTCGGCTGGGTGCGCAAGGGCGACGCGAAGCGCTACGTGCGCGAGCGGCTCGCCGCGATGGGCGTCGATCTCGATCCGGCCGCGAAGCTCGGGCGGCTGTCGATCGCGCAGCGGCAGATGGTCGAGATCTGCAAGGCGCTAATGCGCAACGCGCGCGTGATCGCGCTCGACGAGCCGACGAGTTCGCTGTCGCATCGCGAGACCGAAGTGCTGTTCAAGCTCGTCGACGACCTGCGCGCGCAGGGCCGCGCGCTGATCTACATCTCGCACCGCATGGACGAGATCTACCGGCTGTGCGACGCCTGCACGATCTTCCGCGACGGCCGCAAGATCGCATCGCACGCATCGCTTGCCGACGTGCCGCGCGAGCGGCTCGTCGCCGAGATGGTCGGGCGCGAGATCTCGGACATCTATCACTACGCGCCGCGCGCGCTCGGCGACGTGCGGTTCTCGGCCGAAGGCATCGAGGGCCCCGCGCTGCGCGAGCCGGCGAGCTTCTCGGTGCGTGCGGGCGAGATCGTCGGCTTCTTCGGGCTCGTCGGCGCGGGCCGCAGCGAACTGATGCGGCTCGTGTACGGCGCCGACCGCCGCCGCGCGGGCGCGCTGACGCTCGACGGCAAGCGCATCGACGTGAAGCGCACGGGCGACGCGATCCGTCACGGGATCGTGCTGTGCCCGGAAGACCGCAAGGAAGAAGGGATCATCGCGATGGCCTCGGTCGCGGAGAACATCAACATCAGCTGCCGCCGCCATTCGCTGCGCGCCGGGCTCTTCATCGATCGCAAGACCGAGAACGACACGGCCGACCGCTTCATCCAGCGGCTGAAGATCAAGACGCCGAACCGCCGGCAGAAGATCCGCTTCCTGTCGGGCGGCAACCAGCAGAAGGCGATCCTCTCGCGCTGGCTCGCCGAGCCCGACCTGAAGGTCGTGATCCTCGACGAGCCGACGCGCGGCATCGACGTCGGCGCGAAGCACGAGATCTACGACGTGATCTATCGGCTCGCGGAACGCGGCTGCGCGATCGTGATGGTGTCGTCGGAGCTGCCGGAAGTGCTCGGCGTGTCCGACCGCATCGTCGTGATGCGCGAAGGCCGCATCGCGGGCGAGCTGCCGCGCGCGCAGGCGAACGAGCACGCGGTGCTGAGCCTCGCGCTGCCGCAGGCGAGCGCGGTGCAGGCGGCGTGACGCCGCCGGGCACCGGATTCGAATCGATAGCGCGCGGCGCAGGGCCGCGCGATGCAGGAGCAGGAGACACAACCATGCAAGTCAACGAAAACCTCGCCAGCGCAGCCGTGAAGCCGTCGGCCGACGCGCTGGTGCCGCAGCAGAGCGATCGCCAGAAATGGTGGCAGCAGCTCACCGAGTACAGCCTGATCGCGATCTTCGCGGTGATGTTCATCACGATGTCGCTGACGGTCGATCACTTCTTCTCGATCGACAACATGCTCGGCCTCGCGCTGTCGATCTCGCAGATCGGGATGGTCGCGTGCACGATGATGTTCTGTCTCGCGTCGCGCGACTTCGACCTGTCGATCGGCTCGACCGTCGCGTTCTCGGGCGTGCTCTGCGCGATGGTGCTCAACGCGACCGACAACACGTTCGTCGCGATCGTCGCGGCGGTCGCGGCCGGCGCCGCGATCGGCTTCGTCAACGGCGCGGTGATCGCCTACCTGCGCATCAACGCGCTGATCACGACGCTCGCGACGATGGAGATCGTGCGCGGGCTCGGCTTCATCGTGTCGAAGGGGCAGGCGGTCGGCGTGTCGTCTGATACCTTCATCGCGCTCGGCGGGCTCACGCTGTTCGGCGTGTCGCTGCCGATCTGGGTCACGCTGCTGTGCTTCATCGTGTTCGGCGTGCTGCTGAACCAGACCGTGTACGGCCGCAACACGCTCGCGATCGGCGGCAATCCGGAAGCGTCGCGGCTCGCCGGGATCAACGTCGAACGCACGCGCGTCTACATCTTCCTGATCCAGGGCGCGGTGACCGCACTCGCGGGCGTGATCCTCGCATCGCGGATCACGTCGGGCCAGCCGAACGCCGCGCAGGGCTTCGAGCTGAACGTGATCTCGGCGTGCGTGCTCGGCGGCGTGTCGCTGATGGGCGGCCGCGCGACGATCTCGGGCGTCGTGATCGGCGTGCTGATCATGGGCACCGTCGAGAACGTGATGAACCTGCTGAACATCGACGCGTTCTATCAGTACCTCGTGCGCGGCGCGATCCTGCTGGCGGCCGTGCTGCTCGACCAGCTGAAGAACCGCGGCGCACGCGACTGAGCCGCCTACACGGAGACGCTGCATGACCACCGATTCTTCCGCGCGCGACGCGCATGCGAACTATGCGCACTATCCGAGCCTCGTCGATCGCGCGGTGCTGATCACCGGCGGTGCGACCGGCATCGGCGCGTCGTTCGTCGAGCACTTCGCGCAGCAGGGCGCGCGCGTCGCGTTCGTCGACCTCGATGCGGACGCGGGCCGCGCGCTCGCCGATCGTCTCGGCGGCGCACGTCACGCGCCGCTGTTCGTGCCGTGCGACCTGACCGACATCGAGGCGCTGCGTCGCGCGATCGACACGATCCGCACGCAGATCGGCGCGATCGCGGTGCTCGTGAACAATGCGGCGAACGACGTGCGGCATGCGATCGCCGACGTGACGCCCGCGTCGTTCGACGCCGGCATCGCCGTGAACCTGCGGCACCAGTTCTTCGCCGCGCAGGCCGTGATCGACGACATGAAGCGGCTCGGCGGCGGCTCGATCATCAACCTCGGCTCGATCAGCTGGATGCTGAAGAACGGCGGCTATCCGGTGTACGTGATGGCGAAGGCGGCCGTGCAGGGTCTCACGCGCGGGCTCGCGCGCGATCTCGGCCCGTTCGGGATCCGCGTGAATTCGCTGGTGCCCGGCTGGGTGATGACCGACAAGCAGCGCCGGCTCTGGCTCGACGACGCGGGCCGCGCGGCGATCAAGGCCGGCCAGTGCCTCGATGCGGAGCTGCTGCCGGCCGATCTCGCGCGCATGGCGCTGTTCCTCGCGGCCGACGACAGCCGGATGATCACCGCGCAGGACGTGATCGTCGACGGCGGGTGGGCCTGACCGTCGCGCGGCCCGCGTAGCGGCCGCCCATCGAGCGCATCGTTTCATCGACGAACGAAAGGAGCTGATCATGACCGCCACGTCCTCGCGCGCATCGTCGTCCACCAGCCAGTCGCGCCGCGCGCGTCTCGCGGCCGCCGCGCAGCCGGTCAGCGCCGGCCCGCAGACCGCCGTGTTCGCGCGCGGCGTCGGCGCCGCGCATGCGGCGGCCGTCACGCTGTCGAATGCGGCGCTGCGGGTCGACGTGCTGCCGCATCTCGGCGGCGGGCTCGCGCGCTTCGACTGGCGGCGCGACGACGGCGCGCTCGTGCCGGTGTTTCGCCGCTGCGCGCAACCGGAAACCGCGACGGACCCGAACGAACTCGCCTGCTATCCGCTGCTGCCGTACTCGAACCGGATCGGCGGCGCGCGCTTCGAATGCGACGGACGCAGCATCGCGGTGCCGCGCAACCGGCTCGACGAGCCGCTGCCGATTCATGGCGACGGCTGGCTTGCGTGCTGGCAGGTCGACGATGCGACCGACACGTCGCTGCGGCTGTCGCTCGACCGCCGCAACGGTGCGCCGTACGCGTTCCGCGCGGTCCAGTCGTTCGAGCTCGACGACGCGACGCTGACGATCGCGCTGACGATCGAGAACGCGGGCCGCACGCGGCTGCCGTTCGGGCTCGGCGTGCATCCGTTCATCGTGCGCGACGACGCGACCGAACTGGCGGCCGCGGCCGGCGGCCTGTGGCTGTCCGGCGCCGATTTTCTGCCGGTGCGGCACGTGAGCGTGCCGCCCGCGTGGCAGTTCGGCGTCGCCTATCCGCTGCCGGCGACGCTCGTCAATCACGCGTTCACGGGCTGGGGCGGCCATGCGACGGTGAGCTGGCCGCGTCGCGGCATCACGCTGACGGTCGCGGCCGATGCCGACGCGTATGTGCTCTACACGCCGCCCGGCGCGGATTTCTTCTGCTTCGAACCGGTCGATCATCCGATCAATGCGGTGAATCTGCCGGGCGGCGCGACGGCGCACGGGATGACGCTGCTCGCGCCCGGCGAGCGGCTGACGCGGCGCTTCGCGTTCAGCGTCGCACGCAGCGACGCGCGCACCGGCGCCGTCGCGCGCGAGGGCGGTCGGCGACGCGGGTAAAATACGCGGTCTACCAACGGTTTGCCGCGAGTATCCGCCCATGTCTTCCCCGCTTACTTTCATCGATTCGCTGCGCGCCGCGTGGCAACGCACGAATTCGCTGCTGTGCGTCGGCCTCGATCCCGAGCCGTCGCGCTTTCCCGCGCAGTTCGACGGCCAGCCCGATGCGATCTTCGAATTCTGCCGGCAGATCGTCGATGCGACCGCGCCGTACGCGAGCGCATTCAAGCCGCAGATCGCGTACTTCGCCGCGCATCGCGCGGAGGATCAGCTCGAGCGCCTGATCGCGCACATCCATCTGCAGCATCCCGGCCTGCCCGTGATTCTCGACGCGAAGCGCGGCGACATCGGCAGCACGGCCGAGCAGTACGCGCGCGAGGCATTCGAGCGCTACCGCGCGGACGCCGTGACCGTGAACCCGTACATGGGCTTCGATTCGGTCGAGCCGTATTTCGAACACGAAGGCAAGGGCGTGATCGTGCTGTGCCGCACGTCGAATCCGGGCGGCTCCGACCTGCAGTTCCTCGACACCGACGGCCGGCCGCTCTACCAGGTCGTCGCCGATCTCGCGGCGAACCGGTGGAACGCGAAGAGCGGGCAGCTCGGCCTCGTCGTCGGCGCGACGTTCCCGAAGGAGATCGAGATCGTGCGCGGGATCGTCGGCGACATGCCGCTGCTGATTCCCGGCATCGGCGCACAGGGCGGCGACGTGCAGGCGACGGTGAACGCGGGCCGTACGGCCGACGGTACCGGCATGATGATCAACTCGTCGCGCGCGATCCTCTACGCGAGCAGCGGCGACGATTTCGCCGAAGCCGCGGCGCTCGCCGCGCAGAAGACGCGCGACGCGATCAACGCGTATCGCTGATGCAGCCGGGCGCCCGCACGCGCGGGCGACCCGACCGTGCGCCCGCGCATGCGGGCGCCGCCTCGGACGCGGCGCTACCGTGTCGTCCCCGCCGCGCCGCAGTGGCGCGCGCGGACAACTTCCCGTCGTTTCCGCACTGCATGCACGCGCTGCAATCGCGCGATGCTGCCGCTTGTCATCGATCCGTCATCACAATGTCAAGAAAAGGAGCGACGCCATGCCGAAGCTGTATCGACGACTTCTGACCGCGCTTGCCGCGTCGCTCTGCATGACGTTCGCGCATGCGGCCGATCTCGCACACTGGCCGGCCGACAGCGCGAAGGCGCTGAACGCGATGATCGCCGCGCACGCGCATCGCGGCGACTACGCGGTATTCGATGCCGACAACACGACGTACCGCTACGACCTCGAGGAGTCGCTGTTGCCGTACCTCGAGCATCGCGGCGTGCTGACGCGCGACACGCTCGACGCATCGCTGAAGCTGATTCCGTTCAAGGATTCCGCCGACTACAAGGAATCGCTGACGAGCTACTACTACCGGCTCTGCGAGATCGACGATCTCGTCTGCTACCCGTGGATCGCGCAGGCGTTCGCGGGGCTGTCGCTCGCCGACCTGAAGCGCCACATCGACGCGATGCTCGCCGACGGCAAGCCGATCCCGATCCGCTACTGGCAGGGCGACAAGGTCGTCGACGGTACGGCGAACCCGCCGCGCTTCTTCCGCGGGATGCAGGAGCTCTACAACGCGCTGCGCGAGAACGGCATCGAGGTGTACGTCATGACGGCCGCGCACGAAGAGCTCGCGCGGCTCGTGCTGTCCGACCCGAAGTACGGCTACAACGTGAAGCCCGAGAACGTGATCGGCGTGACGACGCTGCTGCGCAATCCGGCGACCGGCGCGCTGACGACGTCGCGGCTGCAGATCAAGGCCGGCAAGTACGACGAAGCCGCGAACCGCAATCTCGTGATCACGCCGTTCCTGATGAACCCCATGACGTGGTACGAGGGCAAGCTCGGTTCGATCGTCGGCTGGATCGACCAGTGGAAGAAGCCGGTGCTCGTCGCGGGCGACACGCCCGCGTCCGACGGCTACATGCTGCTGAACGCGACCGACGTCGCGCGCGGCGGCGTGCGCGTCTGGGTCGACAAGAAGGACAAGCAGATGGCGCAGATCCGCGCATGGTCCGACGAATCGGCCGCGAAGCAGAAGGCGCTCGGCCTGCCGGTGACGGCCGATCGCAACTGGATCGTCGTGAAGCCCGACGCGATCCAGTAAGCGGCACGCGCGCAGCGGCGCACGGCCGCGCGCGCGTCAGCCTTCGCGTTCGTCGAGCAGCTTCAGCAGCCCGCGCAGCGCATGCGCGGCCGCCTGCGTGCGGATCTGCTCGCGATCGCCCTTGAATACGAGCGTTTCGACGTCGGTATGGAGCCGGTTGCTCCATGCGAACGACACGGTGCCGACCGGCTTTTTCTCGCTGCCGCCTGCGGGGCCCGCAATGCCGGTGACGGACAGCGCGACCTGCGCGCGGCTGTTGCGCAGCGCGCCTTCGGCCATCGCGCGCGCGACGGGCTCGCTGACCGCGCCGTGCTTCTCGATCAGATCGGGCGGCACGCCGATCATCTCGCTTTTGGCCTGATTCGAATACGTGACGAAGCCGCGCTCGAACCACTGGCTGCTGCCGGAGATGTCGGTGATGGCCGCGGCGATCAGGCCGCCGGTGCAGGATTCGGCGGTGGCGAGCATCAGGTGCTCGTCACGCAGCTTGTTGCCTGCGCGGATCGCAAGCTGATGGACGACGGAATCGGTAGGCATGCGCGTCTGGAAACGGAAGTCGGTAATCGGTCAGCCGACGAGCGAGCGCCACAGCGCGATCACGAGCAGCGTCATGAACGCGGCGACCAGATCGTCGACCATGATGCCGAGCCCGCCGCTCAGGCGACGGTCGAAATGGCGGATCGGCGGCGGCTTCACCATGTCGAAGAAGCGGAACACGACGAACGCCCAGAGCTGGCCGACGAACGTCGCCGGCGTGACGAACAGCATCACGAGCCAGATCGCGACGATCTCGTCCCAGACGACGGCGCCCGGATCGCCGACGCCCATTCTGCGCGCCGTGAAGCCCGTAATCGCGATGCCCGCGACGAACGCGAGCGCGATCAGCACCCACCATTCGGGCACGGTCAGATAGCGGTTCAGCGCGACGAACGTGAGCCAGCCGAACAGCGAGCCGAACGTGCCGGGCATGAACGGCGCGAGACCGCTGCCGAAGCCGAGCGACACGATGTGCGCGGGATGCGACAGCATGAAGCGCGCGCTCGCGCGCTGCGGCGCGCGGGGCGCCGTGCCGGTGTCGGGCGCGGCTTGCGGCGCGGGCGTCGGATCAGTCTGCATGGAAATGGTCGAAGCCGTGCAACGTGAGGGCGAGAGGCGCGCCGGCGGCGTCGTGCCACGCGATCGCGGGGCGCGCCGACGGTGCGGACAACGCGCGTATTGTACCGATACGCGTGACCGCGACGCCCGCCTTGGCGCCGGCCGCCGCGACCGCCGCGCGGGCGGACGCGGGCGCCGTGAAGCAGAGCTCGTAGTCGTCGCCGCCCGCGAGCGTGCAGCGACGCTGCACGTCGGCCGGCAGCGTCGCCAGCGCGGCCGAGCGCGGCACCGCGTCGGCGTCGATGTCGGCGCATACGTTCGAGCGCGTCAGGATGTGCTGCAGATCGCCGGCGAGGCCGTCCGAAATGTCGAGCGCCGCGTGCGCGACGCCGGCGAGCGCGACGCCGAGCGCGACGCGCGGCTCGGGCCGCTCGAGCGCCTGCCGGAACGCGGCCGCCGCGTCGGCGCCGGCCGTCCATTCGCCGCGCGCGACACCGAGCCCGGCGCGTGCGTCACCGAGCGTGCCCGACACCCAGACGTCGTCGCCGTCGCGCGCGGCGTCGCGGCGCAGCGCGGCGTCGGGCGCGACTTCGCCGAACACGGTCACGCACAGATTCAACGGCCCGCTCGTCGTGTCGCCGCCGATCAGCTCGCAGCCGTGGCGCTCGGCGAGCGCGAACAGCCCGTTGCTGAAGGCCTCGAGCCATGCGGCATCGGCGCGCGGCAGCGCGCACGCGAGCGTGAACGCGCGCGGCTCGGCGCCCATCGCGGCCAGGTCCGACAAATTGACGGCGAGCGTCTTGTGGCCGAGCGCCTCGGGCGCGACGTCCGGGAAGAAGTGCCGGCCCTCGACGAGCATGTCCGTCGAAATGGCCAGCAACTTGCCGGAACGCGGCGCGATCAGCGCGCAATCGTCGCCGATGCCGAGCGTCGACGCGCGTGCGCCGCGGGCCGCGCGGCGCGCGAAGAAGCGATCGATCAGCGAAAACTCGGACAGGGCGTCTGGCACGGCGAATGGACCCGAAGCGGTTGAAGGAACGGCATTGTACGGGGCGAACGGCAGCGGTTCCTGCACCGTTCAGTACATTTTTGTCGCGGCTGTTGCACCCGAATCGACGGTCAGAGGGCGGTCGATTGGCGCTACAATGCCGTCGAACAGTCATTCTAATCCGCACGTCACGAGACACATGTCCACCCAAGCCTCCTCCAAAGCCAAGCTCCGCGAAGCCGCCCTCGATTACCACGAATTTCCGACGCCGGGCAAAGTCGCCATCGCCCCGACCAAGCAGATGATCAACCAGCGCGACCTTGCGCTCGCGTATTCGCCGGGCGTTGCGTTCGCATGCGAGGAGATCGTCGAGAATCCGCTGAATGCCGCGCGCTTCACCGCGCGCAGCAACCTGGTCGGCGTCGTCACCAACGGCACCGCGGTGCTCGGGCTCGGCAACATCGGCCCGCTCGCGTCGAAGCCGGTGATGGAAGGCAAGGCCGTGCTGTTCAAGAAGTTCGCCGGCATCGACGTGTTCGACATCGAGCTGAACGAGTCCGATCCGCACAAGCTGGTCGACGTGATCGCCGCGCTCGAGCCGACCTTCGGCGGCATCAACCTCGAGGACATCAAGGCGCCCGACTGCTTCATCGTCGAGCGCGAAGCGCGCAAGCGCATGAAGATTCCGGTGTTCCACGACGACCAGCACGGCACCGCGATCGTCGTGGCGGCCGCCGTCACGAACGGGCTGAAGGTCGTCGGCAAGGACATCAAGAAGGTCAAGCTCGTCGCGTCGGGCGCCGGCGCCGCCGCACTCGCGTGTCTCGATCTGCTCGTCGACATCGGCCTGCCGATCGAGAACATCACGGTGACCGACCTCGCCGGCGTCGTCTACAAGGGCCGTACCGAGCTGATGGATCCGGACAAGGAGCGCTTCGCGCGCGAAACCGACGCGCGCACGCTCGCGGAAGTGATCGACGGCGCGGACATCTTCCTCGGCCTGTCGGCTGCCGGCGTGCTGAAGCAGGAGATGGTGAAGGGGATGGCCGAGCGCCCGCTGATTCTCGCGCTCGCGAACCCGACGCCGGAAATCCTGCCGGAAGTCGCGCTCGAAGTGCGCCCCGACGCCGTGCTCGCGACGGGCCGCACCGACTATCCGAACCAGGTCAACAACGTGCTGTGCTTCCCGTTCATCTTCCGCGGCGCGCTCGACGTCGGCGCGACGACGATCACGCGGGAAATGGAGATCGCGGCCGTCAACGCGATCGCGGAACTCGCGCAGCAGGAGCAGAGCGACATCGTCGCGACCGCGTACGGCATCCAGGATCTGTCGTTCGGGCCCGAATACCTGATTCCGAAGCCGTTCGATCCGCGCCTGATCGTGAAGATCGCGCCGGCCGTCGCGCAGGCCGCGATGGACGGCGGCGTCGCGACGCGTCCGATCGAGGACATGGAAGCGTACAAGCAGCATCTGCAGCAGTTCGTCTATCACAGCGGTACGACGATGAAGCCGATCTTCCAGATCGCGCGTGCGGCCCCGGAAGAGAAGAAGCGCGTCGTGTTCGCGGAAGGCGAAGAAGAGCGCGTGTTGCGTGCCGTGCAGATCATCGTCGACGAAAAACTCGCGAAACCGATCCTGATCGGCCGCCCGGCCGTGATCGAGCACCGCATCCAGCGCTACGGCCTGCGTCTGACGCCGGGCACCGACTTCACGGTCGTGAACACCGAGCACGACGAGCGCTACCGCGACTTCTGGCAGACGTACTACAAGATGATGGCGCGCAAGGGCATCAGCGAACAGCTCGCGCGCGTCGAAATGCGCCGCCGCACGACGCTGATCGGCTCGATGCTCGTGAAGAAGGGCGAGGCGGACGGGATGATCTGCGGCACGATCAGCACGACGCACCGTCATCTGCACTTCATCGACCAGGTGATCGGCAAGCGGCCCGGCTGCAGCGTCTACGCGGCGATGAACGGCCTCGTGCTGCCCGGCCGCCAGATCTTCCTCGTCGATACGCACGTGAACGTCGACCCGACGCCCGAGCAGCTCGCCGAGATCACGATCATGGCAGCGGAAGAAGTGCGCCGCTTCGGCATCGAGCCGAAGGTCGCGCTGCTGTCGCACTCGAACTTCGGCACGAGCAACGCGCCGTCCGCGCAGAAGATGCGCGATACGCTCGCGATCCTGAAGGAACGTGCGCCGGAGCTGACGGTCGACGGCGAAATGCACGGCGATGTCGCGCTCGACGCGGCGCTGCGCAAGGAAATCCTGCCGGAATCGACGCTCGAAGGCGACGCGAACCTGCTGGTGCTGCCGAACATCGACGCAGCGAACATCGCGTACAACCTGCTGAAGACGGCAGCCGGCAACAACATCGCGATCGGCCCGATCCTGCTCGGCGCCGCGCAGCCGGTGCACGTGCTGACCGAATCGGCGACCGTGCGCCGGATCGTGAACATGGCGGCGCTGCTCGTCGCCGATGTGAACGCCGCGCGCTGAGCGCACGCGCGCGGTGCCGGGCAGACCGGTGCCGCGCGGCAGGCGAAAACGTCAACAATCGAAAAAAAGGCGTGCCCGCAATGGGCACGCCGCCGGGCATCGTGCAAGCGCACGTCCCGCAGTCAACATCAGCATCTCCCTACCCTCGACGGTGAGCGCGGCAAGGAGGCAGGACTCGCCGCGCAGGAGATGCCGCGCTTATTTTATCCTATGTAAGATAAAAATGACGAATATTCGGTAAAAAATACGCGATTCGACAGGAAGGCGCGCTTTCGATTCCCAAACGAACATTGATTCGGGCGGACAATAGCGCTACGCTAACGCCTTTGCTGGTCGTTCAACTATTTGATTTAACAGCGGGAACCCCGGTTCATGGCACGCAAGTGGCTCCGCAACGGCGCGCTCGCGTCCGTCTTCGCGATGTTCGCGATGGGTATCGTCGGCACGCCGACGGGCAGTCTGGTTTCCGCCGCCTACGCACGGCAGACCGTTTCGGCCGATGTGGCCGCCGGCGGGTTCGATACGATCCCGACCGCCCGTCTGCCGCGCGAGGCCGTGACCACGCTCGGCCTGATTGCTGCCGGCGGTCCCTATCCGTACGAGAAAGACGGCATCGTGTTCGGCAACCGTGAGCGGATCCTGCCGAAGGCGAAGCGCGGCTACTACCACGAGTACACGGTGCCGACGCCGCGCGCGCGCAATCGCGGCGCGCGCCGGATCGTCTGCGGCGGGCCATTGCGGCGGATCGACAACTGTTATTACACGGACGACCACTACAACAGTTTTAAACGTATTGTTGAATGACTTCGGGATGAACGGCATGAGCGACTCCATCTACGCGCACGATACGGCGGCGGCGGAACTGTTCGCGGCCGGCGACGGCAATCTGTTTCAGCGCGTCATGCAACTGCGCGCGACGGCACAGGCCGGCGCCGCGCCGGTCCAACAGGAATCTGCCGATCCGGGGCTTTCATCGAACGAGGAGCCTATGAGCCTTTTCACGACCGTGCGACCCAATCTCGTGCAGTCGATCCGCGCATTTCGCGTTCAGGATCTCGCCGACGAAGCCGCCCGGCTCGGCCAGCATTTCCTCTATGCGTATTGCGGCGCCGCGCAGTCGAAGCAGGAAGTGATGGAGACGATCGCGACGTCGTTCCTGTTTCCGAAGCACTTCGGCAAGAATTACGACGCGCTGTACGACTGTCTGACGGACCTCGTCGCGAAGGCCGGCGCGCAGCCGGGCTTCGTGATCGTGCTCGAAGGGCTGCCGATCGCACAGAAATTCGACAAGGAAGGGCGCGAAACGCTGCTCGACGTCTTCCGCGAGGCCGCCGAGTTCTGGGCCGAGCGCAAGGTTGCGTTCCGCGTGTTCTATTCGTTCGCATAAGCGGCGAACCGCCCGTTATCTGCCGGTATCCGCCGGCATCTGCAGAAAAGCCCGCGTCAGCGGGCTTTTTCGCATCCGGCGCTCGCGCGCTGCGCGCCGCAGCGTTACCAGCCGCCCCAGCGCGCGGCGAGGGCGGCCAGGACGGCCGCGCCGGCCGTCTCGGTGCGCAGCACGCGCGGGCCGAGCGACAGCGCCGTGAAGCCGCGTGCCCGCGCGGCCGCTTCCTCGTCCGGCGAGAGGCCGCCTTCCGGCCCGATCAGCAGCGTGACCGGTGCCGCGGGCGGCGCGTCGGGCAGCGACGCGAACGGGATGCTCGCACGCGGCGACAGCAGCAGCCGCAGCTCGCCGTCGGCAGGCGCCGGCGGCAGGCCGTCGAGCCATGCGGCGAATGCGCGCACCGCGGCGACGTCCGGCACGCGGTTGCGGCCGCACTGTTCGCACGACGCGCGCACGACGCCGCGCCAGTGCGCGACGCGCTTTTCCGCGCGCTCGCCGGACAGCTTCACGACGCCGCGGGCCGTCGACAGCGGCACGACGGCCGCGACGCCGAGTTCCACTGCCTTCTCGATCACCCAGTCCATCTTGTCGCCGCCCGCGATGCCCTGCGCGAGCGTCACGCGGTACGGCGGCTCGGCTTCGGCCGGATCGAAGGCGTCGATTTGCGCGAGCGCACTGCGCTTGTCGATCTCGACGAGCCGCGCGCGATACTGGCCGCCCGTGCCGTCGAACAGCGCGAGCGGATCGCCCGGCTGCAGCCGCAGCACCTGCGCGTGGCGCGCGACGTCGGCGGGCAGTGTGAGCGTCGCGTCCGCGCGCAACGCGGTGTCGACGAAAAAGCGCGGCACGGCCGCGGTGGTGCTGGCTTCGCTCATGCTTCGAGCCGGCGCGCGAGCGCCCAGCGGTAGCCGTCGAGATCCTCGATCTGCGCGAACCGGTCGCCCCAGAACTGGTCCTGCGGCGCGGTCAGCGATTTCGCGCCCGCGTCGAGCGCGCGCTGCCACGTCGCATCGACGTCGTCGACGTACAGATAGAACGACTGCGGCGCGATCGCGTTCGCGCTTTTCGGCGTGCGCGCGGTCGAGCCGAACGCGCCTTCGGGCGCGAACATCACGATCAGCTGACCGCGATAGACCATCTCGACGTGCATGATCGCGCCGTCCTCGTCGAGCACGTCGCGCAGCGCGAAGCCGAATGCGGCCTGGAAGAAATCGATCGACGCGCGCGCATTGCGCACGGTCAGGTAAGGCGTCAACCAAGGCACGTCGGCCGGACGTGGATCGGTCATCAAGCAATCTCCTGTCGTTCGGGGGGAGGCGGCGCGAGCGTGCGCCGGTTCGCTGCGCGCGTTCGCGCATCGCGCGAAGCGGCGAGCACGGCACGCGCGTGCGAAGCGTACGCTCAGCGGCGAGCGCCCAGTGTATCGCGCAGCGCGCGCGGCAGCGCAAAAAGGGCCGCATGCAGCCGCGCATCGTAGTAGCGCAGGCCGTCGATGCGGCGCGCGGCGAGCCGTTCGTCGATGTCGTGCGCGAACAGCGCGGCCGCGTCGAGCGTGTCGCTCGCGATCGCCATCAGCCATTGCGAGCCGTACAGCGGCACGTGCGCGGAGAGCGGATCGACGACGGCGAAGCTCGCGCGCAGGTCCTCGAGCAGCGCGGCGATCCGCGTTGCATGGAAGAGCGGCGAGCCGAGATGCATCGACACCGCGCCGCGCGGCGTCAGGATGCGCTTGAGCCGTGCGTAGAATGCGCGCGTGTAGAGGCCGGCGGCCGGCGAATCGGGCGGCGTCAGATCGAACACGACGAGATCGAAATGCTCGACCGTCGATTCGACGAAATGCGCGGCATCGCCGATCACGAGTTCGACGCGCGGATCGTCGAGCGCGCCCTGATGGACGTCGTCGAGATAGCGGCGCGCCATGCCGACGACTTCGTCGTCGAGCTCGGCGACGACGATCCGTTCGATGCATGCGTGCTTGAGCAGCTGGCGCGCGGCGCCGCCGTCTCCGCCGCCGAGCACGAGCGCCTTTTTCGGCGCCGGGTGCGCGAGCGCGGCCGGATGCGTCATGCACTCGTGGTAGACGTATTCGTCGCCGACGGACGTCATCGGCCGCCCGTCGAGCGTGAACAGCCGGCCGAGCTGCGCGGTTTCCCAGACTTCGATCTGCTGGTGCGCGGACGCGACGCGCGCCAGGCGGCGCGCATTCGGAAAGCCGTAGGTGGCGTCGGGCGTCGGATGAAAGAGGAGGGTCGTGCTCACGGGCGGGCCGCGCGAGGCGGGCAGTTCCAACGCCTGAATTATAGGAGGCGCGCGCTTTCGCGGAAAACCGTGCCGGAACAAGCCGATGCGCCGGGGAAATCCCGGCCCATCTGTTAAAATGACGAGCTTCGCAGCCCCGTCCGTAGGCTCCGTCCGCTTCGCGTCCGTCAGGCGCCGCACTGCGCGCCGGGAACGGTCGATGCGTGAGCTTCCGGATGCCGCCGTGCTCCCGTTTTCTCGACTCGTTCTCCGGACTCGACATGACGACTTCGTCTCCCGCCTCCACCACCCTGATGGCCAACGCGATCCGTGCGCTCGCGATGGACGCCGTCCAGCAAGCGAACTCCGGTCACCCGGGCATGCCGATGGGCATGGCCGAAATCGGCGTGGCGCTCTGGTCGCGCCACCTGAAGCACAACCCGACGAACCCGCACTGGGCGGATCGCGACCGTTTCGTGCTGTCGAACGGTCACGGCTCGATGCTGCTGTACTCGCTGCTGCACCTGACCGGCTACGATCTGCCGATCGAAGAGCTGAAGAACTTCCGCCAACTGCACTCGAAGACGCCGGGCCACCCCGAATACGGCATCACGCCGGGCGTCGAGACGACCACCGGCCCGCTCGGCCAGGGTCTCGCGAACGCGGTCGGCATGGCGCTCGGCGAAGCGCTGATGGCCGACGAGTTCAACCGTCCGGACGCGAAGATCGTCGATCACTACACGTATGTGTTCCTCGGCGACGGCTGCCTGATGGAAGGCATCTCGCACGAGGCCTGCTCGCTCGCCGGCACGCTGAAGCTGAACAAGCTGATCGCGCTGTACGACGACAACGGCATCTCGATCGACGGCGACGTCGTCAACTGGTTCCACGACGACACGCCGAAGCGCTTCGAAGCGTACGGCTGGAACGTGATCGCGAACGTGAACGGCCATGACGTCGACGCGGTCGACGCGGCGATCGCGAAGGCGAAGCAGTCGGACAAGCCGACGCTGATCTGCTGCAAGACGGTGATCGGCAAGGGCGCGGCGACGAAGGCGGGCGGCCACGACGTGCACGGCGCGGCGCTCGGCGCGGAAGAAATCGCGAAGACGCGCGAAGCGCTCGGCTGGAAGTGGGAGCCGTTCGTGATTCCGCAGGAAGTCTATGCGGCATGGGACGCGAAGGAAGCCGGCAAGCGCGCCGAAGCGGCGTGGAACGACGCATTCGCGCAGTATCGCGCGAAGTATCCGCAGGAAGCGGCCGAATTCGAGCGCCGCATGGCGAACCAGCTGCCGGCCGACTGGGCCGAGAAGGCGAAGGCGATCGTCGCGGGCGCGAACGAGCGCGCCGAGACGGTGGCGACGCGCAAGGCATCGCAGCAGGCGATCGAAGGGCTGGCCGCGGTGCTGCCGGAGCTGCTCGGCGGCTCGGCCGACCTGACCGGTTCGAACCTGACGAACTGGAAGGCCTCGAAGGCCGTGCGCGCGAATCCGGAAGGCGCGGGCGTGCTGCTCGGCAACCACATCAACTACGGCGTGCGCGAGTTCGGCATGAGCGCCGCGATCAACGGCCTCGCGCTGCACGGCGGCCACAAGCCGTTCGGCGGCACGTTCCTGACGTTCTCCGACTACAGCCGCAACGCGCTGCGCGTGGCTGCGCTGATGAAGGTGCCGTCGATCTTCGTGTTCACGCACGATTCGATCGGCCTCGGCGAAGACGGCCCGACGCACCAGTCGGTCGAGCACGTGTCGAGCCTGCGCCTGATTCCGCACCTCGACGTGTGGCGTCCGGCCGATACGGTCGAAACCGCCGTCGCATGGACGCGCGCGGTCGCCGCCCACCGTCCGTCGGCGCTGATCTTCAGCCGCCAGAACCTCGCGTTCAATCCGCGCACCGACGCGCAGATCGCGAACATCGAGAAGGGCGGCTACGTGCTGAAGGACTGGGACGAGGAAGTCGTCGCGCGCAAGATCATCCTGATCGCGACGGGCTCCGAGGTCGAACTGGCGATGAAGGCCGTCGAGCCGCTCGCGCAGCAGGGGATCGCCGCGCGCGTCGTGTCGATGCCGGCGACCACCGTGTTCGACCGCCAGGATGCCGAATACAAGGAACGCGTGCTGCCGCACGGCGTGCGTCGCGTCGCGATCGAAGCGGGCGTGACCGATTTCTGGCGCAAGTACGTCGGCCTCGAAGGCGGCGTCGTCGGGATCGACACGTTCGGCGAATCGGCACCGGCCGGCGTGCTGTTCAAGTATTTCGGCTTCACCGTCGACCACGTCGTCGACACCGTGAAGGCCGTGCTCGCCTGAGCAATCAAAACATTCGCGACGCGCGCCGCCCCTCGCGCGCGTCGCACGTGAAGCTGCACGAAACGAATTTTTTCAGCCATCAGGAGATAGACCATGACGATTCGCGTCGCAATCAACGGCTACGGCCGCATCGGCCGCAACACGCTGCGCGCGTTTTATGAAAACGGCAAGAAGCACGATCTCGAGATCGTCGCGATCAACGACCTCGGCGATGCGAAGACGAACGCGCACCTGACGCAGTACGACACCGCGCACGGCAAGTTCCCGGGCGAAGTGTCGGTCGACGGCGACTACCTCGTCGTGAACGGCGACAAGATCCGCGTGCTCGCGAACCGCAATCCGGCCGAACTGCCGTGGGGCGAGCTCGGCGTCGACGTCGTGATGGAGTGCACGGGCTTCTTCACGTCGAAGGAAAAGGCGAGCGCGCACCTGAAGGGCGGCGCGAAGAAGGTGATCATCTCGGCGCCGGGCGGCAAGGACGTCGACGCGACGATCGTCTACGGCGTGAACCACAACGTGCTGAAGGCCGAGCACACGGTGATCTCGAACGCATCGTGCACGACGAACTGCCTCGCGCCGCTCGTCAAGCCGCTGAACGACAAGATCGGCCTCGAAACCGGCCTGATGACGACGATCCACGCCTACACGAACGACCAGGTGCTGACCGACGTCTATCACGAAGACCTGCGCCGCGCGCGTTCGGCCACGCACAGCCAGATCCCGACGAAGACGGGTGCGGCCTCGGCGGTCGGCCTCGTGCTGCCGGAACTGAACGGCAAGCTCGACGGCTACGCGATCCGCGTCCCGACGATCAACGTGTCGATCGTCGATCTGTCGTTCATCGCGAAGCGCGACACGACGGTCGAGGAAGTGAACGCGATCATGAAGGAAGCATCGGAAGGCGCACTGAAGGGCATCCTCGGCTACAACGACGCGCCGCTCGTGTCGGTCGACTTCAACCACAACCCGGCTTCGTCGACGTTCGACGCGACGCTGACGAAGGTGTCGGGCCGCCTCGTGAAGGTCTCGAGCTGGTACGACAACGAGTGGGGTTTCTCGAACCGCATGCTCGATACGGCAGTCGCGTTCGCAAACGCGAAGTAAGTATCGCGTCGCGCGCCGCCGTTGCGCGGCGGCGTGTGTGTCATGCAAGCCCGGTCCGGTTTTCCGGCCGGGCTTCTTTGTTCGGTGTGAAAACGCAGCGCGCGGGCCACTTGCATATTTTTCTGTCGACTCCCGAGGCCTGCTCGCCGTGCGGAGCGGCGATGAACCATTCCGGAAAAATGCGTTCGCTGTTCCGCCAAATCGTCAACGGTAGCCGCTGAGCCTGAACTGATAGAGACGCAAGTGCCGCGGCCGAGGCAGCTTCTGCGCAAGCGAATCTGTATCGTTTTTCATGGCGATCCGGCGTTCGTTACGGCCGCGCCTCCGTTTTCTTGAAGATCAGCGGCATCGCGTCTGCATCCAGTGACGCCATGTCGACAAGTCGCAGCGACTTCACCATCTCCAAAGTCGAACCCTTGTACTTCTGGAAATGCGGCGACTGGATGTGTGCGTCGTAGGCTTCGCGGCTGGCGTAAATTTCCAGAATCCTGATGTGCGTCGGACTGTCCTTTTGTGCCATCGGAAAAATGCACAATACGCCCGGCTCGACGCGCATCGATGCTGCGGCCTCCTCGTTCAGGATGCGCTGATATTCTTCGAGGCGCTGGCTGAATACCTCGATTTCGGAGATTCGAACCAACATTTTCGACTCCTGAGCATGGGCGCTTCCGTGCTGACCCAACGGTAGTGCCGCACACATCGCTACGAGCAAGAAGCGAATAGTGCGGCGGCATTCGATGAACCGACTGTTCATATCTCGTTTGGCATTCGATGTTCACGCAAGAGCGTCACGTCGTGCTCGCGCGATACCGCTGTTTTCTTGCGTCGCGGCTTGCTGACCTCAGTTCCGCGGCGATGAGATCGTCGGCGGATCCTCGGGAAGCGGCGGCACGATGCCGTCGACAGGATGCGGGACATACGGTGCCTCGAGCGCGGCGATTTCGTCCGGCGTCAGCGAGAAGTCGAGCGCGCCGATAGCGGTGGCCAGATGCTCGGGCTTCGTTGCCCCGATGATCGGCGCGGTGATCGCGGGCTTCGACAGTAGCCACGCCAGTGCGACGTGCGCTCGCGGCACGTGGCGTGCCTCTGCGATGCGCGCAACGACGTCGACCACCTGCCGGTCCTGGATTTCAGTGTTTCGATACATTTGCAGCGCAAAGGCGTCGTTCTGCGTGCGACGCGTCGTTTCGCTCCAATCGCGCGTCAGCCTGCCGCGTGCCATGGGACTCCATGGGATGACCCCGACGCCCTGGTCGGCGCAAAGGGGCAACATCTCGCGTTCTTCTTCCCTATAGAGCAGGTTGTACTGCGGCTGCATGGAGATGAAGCGAGTCCATCCGTTGCGTTCCGCAATATGCTGCATCTTCGCGAAGCGCCATGCCTCCATCGACGACGCGCCGATGTAGCGGGCCTTGCCCGACTTCACGATGTCGTGCAGCGCCTCCATCGTTTCCTCTATGGGTGTGCCGTGATCGAACCGGTGGATCTGGTAGAGATCAACGTAATCCATCCCGAGCCGGCGCAGGCTGTCGTCGATCGACTGAAGCAGTGCCTTGCGCGAGAGAAACCCGGTATTCGGCGCGTTGCGCCAGGGAAAGAAGGCCTTGGTCGCGACGACGATCTCTTCGCGCCGCGCCATGTCGTTCAGGGCCCGCCCGGTAATCTCTTCGGAGCTTCCGCCCGAATAGATATTGGCGGTGTCGAAGAAGTTGATGCCGGCTTCGAGCGCCTGCCGAAAAAACGGGCGCGAGGCCGCTTCATCGAGTGACCAGGGCTGCGGGAGGCGAGCCGGCTCGCCGTAGCTCATGCATCCAAGGCAAAGACGAGATACCTTGAGGCCCGATCGACCAAGACTGACATATTCCAACGTTCACCTCATAAGGTCTGTGGCAATACAACGCGAATGGGACGTCGGGGGAGACGTCCCGAACGCTCAAGCGTCGCGAGATGCGAAAAGCGACTCCCAACCGACGAACGGGCCGAGGGGAATGATCTCCCAGTCGATCATGCCGGCCTCGGCTAGCGGAAACTCGGCCAGCGTCCGCCGTGCGGCATCGATCGAATCGCTTTCGGCAATGATCGCGACGCCCGGACGATCCTGACGGAAGGAGATTTCACGCACGAAGCCGGTTTTGTACAGACGCCAGGCATGGCGCACTTCGTCGAGAAGATGCGGTTGATAGGCTTCCGGGCTGGCGCCCGGGCGCGGGACGTCGAGACAAAGCAATTTCATCGTGCGGCTCCTGATTTGAACTGGCCGGTCACTTGAGCGACACGCTCGCCAAGATGGGCGGCCGTATCGATGTCGCTCTTGATGGGCGTGACTTCCGGCGATGCGTCATCCGATTGCGCCATTGCACCCAGCCAGCCGCCGACCCGATTCCTGTCTTCCGGCGACTTGCCCGGAAAGATGTCCAGTCCGACCCAGATCATTCCGTGCTGCGCGGCAAACAACGCCATCGTCATGAGGGAATTCAGCTTGTCGCCGTGCAAGGCACCCGAATTGGTGAAGCCCGCGGCGATCTTGTTTCGCCACGACTGGGCAATCCACGCGGGCCGCGTCGAGTCCTCCATCACCTTCTTGAGCCGTGCACTGACAGTGCCGTTGTAGGTCGGCGAACCGAAAATGATCGCGTCGCTCGCGGCCAGTTTGTCCCACGGCATTTCGCCGTCTGCGACGGCGATCAGCTGTGCTTCGGCACCCGGCACTCGACGAACGCCGTCTGCAACGGCTTGCGCCTGCTTCGCCGTGTGGCCATAGCCGCTGTCATAGAGGATCGTAATGAGCATGGAGGTCTCGCGGGGTTGGGTAGGGCGATGCCCGGTATTGTCGCCAGCGTCACTCTTTACGAGAAGTTCTGATCGGGTTGAACCACCCTCAACCAGGAGTTTAGAATCGCCCTGCGCGAGAAGATGAAAGCGCGATGTGGGTCAGGGAGGAAAGGTGGATTCTTCGCAGCGCGTCCGCGCCATCGTTTCGTTCGTCCAGGCAGTCGATGCGGGAAGTTTTGCGGCCGCGGCTCGACAGTTGGGCGTCACGTCGGCCGCCGTGAGCAAGAACGTGGCCGGTCTCGAAAAGGCATTGGGCGTCCGCTTGATGAATCGCACGACGCGAACGCTCAAGCTCACCGAAGAGGGGGAGGCGTTTCTGCGCCATGCGCGCATCGCACTCGAAACGCTGGATGCCGCGATCGATACGGTGTCCGCGCAGCGCGCCGTGCCAGCCGGACGCGTGCGGATTTCGACGAGCGCAGCGTTCGGGCACAACCACGTACTTCCGGCGCTGCCCGCGTTGCTCGCGCGTTATCCGAGGCTATCGGTCGAGGTCGACTTTGACGATCGGGTCGTCGACATTGTCCGAGACGGCTACGACATTGCGCTGAGAGGCGGGAACATCCCGGACTCAGCCCTTGTCACGCGCCCGATTTGTCCTTTGAATACGGTACTGGTTGCGTCTCCCGACTATCTGGCGAACCACGGCGTGCCCCAAACACCTGATGCGTTGCAAGCGCACCGACTCATTGCGCGTCGCTTCCTGAATGGTCAGGTCGCGCCGTGGAGCTTCAAGGGCGATGACAAGAGCATCACGACTCTCGACCCCTCAGGCAAGGCGACGCTGACTTTGTCGGCACCCGAAGCGCTTGTACGGGCCGCATGCGACGGTGTTGGAATCGCCGAGGTCGGCGTTCATCTTGCCTGTGATCGACTGCGTTCGGGGGCGTTGAAGATAGTCCTCCATCCGTTTCACCTGCCCGGAACGTACGAGATGGTGATGCAGTACCCGCACCGGGCGCTCGTGGCGCCACGCGTGCAGGTCACCGTGAAACATCTGCTGGAAGCGCTGACGGCAGACGACAAACTGCATGTCCCGATGGAGTCGTTGGACGCCTACACTGCGTAGCGGTCAGTCATCGTCGAGAATGGCCTCAGCTTGCCGCGTTCTCGTCGACGTAAGCGCGGTTCTGCGTGGACAGAGCGCATGGCATCGCGACGGTCGCGAGTTTTCACGTACGGCTGTTGAAAGCCTCAAAACTGGCGTTTGACATCTGATGCGACGACGGGCGGTCTCGAGTCTGCAAGCGACACTCGCTGCAGATGCGACGCACTTCTTGGCCCGTCCTTTCCGGCACCGCCCGCACCCGATCACATCACTGCGCGACCTCGCGCGCGCCGACGCGCTGCGACGCGAGCCACACGGCAACCAGCACGCCGCCAAGCACGCCGCCCGCCGCGCACACGCCGCGCCATCCGTCGACGCCATACGCGACGCTCGCCGCGAACGACCCGAGCGCGCCGCCGACGAAATAGCTCGTCAGGTAGATCGTCGTCACGCGGCTGCGCGCGTCGCCGGCGAGTGCGTAGATCACGCTCTGATTCGAGATGTGCATGCCCTGGACGCCGACGTCGAGCAGCAGAATGCCCGCGATCAGCGCGGCGAGCGAATGCGCGCCGGCGGCGATCGGCGCGAACGAGGCGAGCACGGCGGCCGCGAAGAGTCCCGTTGCCGCGTTGCCGTGACCGCGATCGACGAGCCTGCCGGCCGAGGTCGCCGCGAGCGCGCCCACCGCGCCGACGATGCCGAACAGGCCGATCCGGCCTTCGCTGTAGCCGTACGGCGGCTGGCTGAGCAGGAACGTGAGGCCCGTCCACAGCAGGCTGAAGCACGCGAACACGAGCGCGCCGTATGCCGAGCGCAGCGCGATCAGCGGTTGCGCGCGCACGAGCGCGGCAAGCGATTTCATCAGCGCCGGATAGTCGAGTCGTGCGTCGCGGCGATCCTTCGGCAGCTTCACGGCCAGCACGACCGTCAGCGCCAGCACCATCGCAGCGGCGATCGCGTAGACCGCGCGCCAGCCGAACCAGTCGGCGATCGCGCCCGCGGCGACGCGCGCAAGCAGGATGCCGAGCAGCAGCCCGCTCATCACGGTGCCGACCGCGCGGCCGCGCGTGCGCGCATCGGCGAGCGACGCGGCGAACGGCACGAGCAGCTGCGTCGAGCACGTGACGAAACCGAGCGCGACGTTCGCGGCGACGAACATCGCAAACTGCGTACTCAACGCGACGCCGACCAGCGCAACGACGTTCAGCGCGAGTAGCCGCACGATCAGCGTATGGCGGTTCAACGCGTCGCCGAGCGGCACGATCAGCAGCAGGCTCGCCGCGTAGCCGATCTGCGTCAGCGTGACGAGATAGCCGAGCTCGGCCGGTGCGCGGCCGAAACTGTGCGCGATCGCGGCGAGCAGCGGCTGCGCGTAGTAGATGTTGCCGATGACGATGCCGCACGCGCAGGCGAACAGCAACGTCATGCCGCGTGTCAGCGGCGGATGGGAATCGGAAGACGGTTTCATGGTCGCAAAAAAAGCGGCGGCCGGCCGGCGGCGCTGGCCGTCGGTGGCGCGGGTCAGGGGAATGTCGGAGCCGCTTGCGGCGCACCCGATGCGGCGGCCGGCCACGGAGGCCGCAGACCTCGCGCATTGCGCACACGAAGCGGCCGAGCGCTACACAGCTGCGCCGGGCCGCCCCGGGGCGCGGCGGCGAGTGCATCGCGCGGAGCGGATGTGCGTATGATGCGGAAATCGAGTCATAGCGTCCAAGACTCGATCCTTATACGATGCATTGGTAAAACCAATACCAGAGTTGCCATGCTGCTTCGTCACATCCGCTATTTCCTGGCCGTCGCCGAGCAGGGCAGTTTCACGCGCGCGGCCGATGCGCTGCATGTGTCGCAGCCGACGCTGTCGCAGCAGATTCGCCAGCTCGAGGAAACGCTCGGCGTGCCGTTGTTCGACCGCTCGGGCCGCACGGTGCGGCTCACCGAATTCGGCGATGTCTACGCGAAGCACGCGCGCGCGGCGCTGCACGCGCTCGACGCCGGCGCGCGTGCGCTGCACGATGCGGCCGATCTCGCGACCGGCTCGCTGCGGCTCGCGATGATGCCGACCTTCGCCGCCTATCTGAGCGGCTCGCTCGTCGACGCATTTCATGCCGCGCATCCGAATGTCGTTCTGACGATCGACGCGATGCCGCAGGCGCGCATGGAGTCGCTGCTCGTCGAAGACCGTCTCGACGCGGGCTTCGCGTTCGTGCCGGCGCGCGCGCCGGAGATCGACGCGCTGCCGCTCTGGGACGAATCGCTCGCGTTCGTGACCGCGCGCACGCATCGGCTCGCGCGCCGTCGCCGCGCGCTCACGCCGGCCGAGCTGAGCGGCGAGCCGATGGTGCTGCTGAGCCGCGCGTTTGCGACGCGCGAGCGCATCGACCGCTATTTCGTCGAGCATCGTGCGCAGCCGCGGATCGCGATCGAGACGAACACGGTCAGCGCGGTGCTGGAGCTCGTGCGACGCGGGCGGCTCGCGACCGTGCTGCCCGATGCGGTCGCGCGCGGCAGCGACGAGCTGTGCGCGCTGCCGGTCGACCCGCCGCTGCCGACGCGCACGGCCGCGCTGCTCACGCGCAAGGGCGCCTATCGCAGCGTCGCGGCGCGCGCATTCATCGAGTGCGCGCTCGCGTATCGCGTGCCGTCGCCGGCGTCGAGGACGTAGCGGCGCTTACGCGCCCGGTGTCGGGAAAAAGATGCCCGCGCGCTGCGCAGCATTCGAGATGTGCGTTTCGATCGCGGTGCCGGCGGCGGCCGCGTCGCGCGCACTGAGCGCATCGACGATCGCGCGATGCTCGTGCCAGGTCGACAGCAGCAGCTCGCGCCGGTAGAACGGCATGCGCTGGCTTTCCTTCATGATGTCCGCGCTGCTGCGCAGGACCGATTCGATCGCCGCATTGCCGGCCAGATGGATGATGCGCATGTGGAACTCGAAGTCGAGCTGCGACGCGTCCTCGAGCGCGTTTTCCGTCAGCGCGACGTGCAGATCGGCGAGATTGTCTTCGAACCACGCGATGTCGTCGTCGCTGACGACGCGCGCGGCCATCCGCGCGGCGAAGCCTTCGAGCGCGTAGCGCATCTGGTACGTGTCGGGCGGCGACGACTGTTCGGCGAACTGCCACGCATGGGCGGTGGTCGCGCGCGCGCTTTCGACATACACGCCCTTGCCGGCGCGAATGCGCAGCATGCCGAGCGCTTCGAGCGTCGACAGCGCCTCGCGCAACGACGCGCGACTGATCTCCAGCTCCTCGGAGAGCTGCCGCTGGGCCGGCAGCAGGCTGCCGACCGGATACACGCCTGCCTCGATCCGGTCGCGGATCGTCGCGATGGCGGCGTCGGTCACGGTATGCGGAACGTTTTTCATGAGGTGAACGATGGCCGGTCTGACCGGCATTGTAAACCGCGCTCGCGCCGCGCATCCGCGGCTACGGGAAAGCCACGACACGGCCGGTTTTCCGCGTCGCACCAATTCGGCCGCGGGGCGGGAAATCCCTATTTTGACGAGCCTTGACGCGACTATATCGGCTTCCTACTATCGACCATAACATCACTGGTCATACCAGTATGAACAGACGAAAATGCAACCCATTTCGGGAGAGCGCCGTGTCAAAGTTCCTCAATTCGCTGTTTGGTCGAGTCGTGATCGCACTGATCCTCGGGGTCGCGCTCGGCGCGTTCTTCCCGCATTTCGCCGAGTCGCTGAAACCGCTCGGCGACGGTTTTCTGAAGCTCATCAAGATGGTCATCGGCCCGATCGTGTTTTGCGTCGTGGTCAGCGGGATGGCCAATGCGGGCGATCTGAAGAAGGTCGGCCGCGTCGGCCTGAAGGCCGTCGTCTACTTCGAGGTGATGACGACGCTCGCGCTCGGCATCGGGCTCGTCCTCGCCTGGCTCACGCGGCCGGGTGAGGGGATGAACATCAACCTGCACTCGCTCGACGCATCGTCGCTCGCGTCGTACGCGAAGAACGCGGAGAGCCTGAAGGACACGGCCGGCTTCCTGATGAAGATCATCCCCGACACCGCGATCGACGCATTCGCGAAGGGCGACATCCTGCAGATCCTCGTGTTCGCGGTGCTGTTCGGCTCGGCGCTGTCGCTGCTCGGCGACAAGGCCAAGCGCGTGAACGGGCTGATCGAGGAGCTGTCGCACGTGTTCTTCCGCGTGATCGGCTTCATCATCAAGCTCGCGCCGCTCGGCGTGCTCGGCGCGATCGCGTTCACGACCGGCAAGTACGGCGTCGCCTCGCTGAAGCAGCTCGGTTATCTCGTCGCGGTGTTCTACGTGAGCTGCGCGGTGTTCGTCACGGTCGTGCTCGGCATCGTGATGCGGCTTGCCGGCTTCTCGGTATTCAAGCTGATCCGCTACCTGCGCGAGGAACTGTCGATCGTGCTCGGCACGGCTTCGTCGGACGCGGTGCTGCCGCAGGTGATGCGCAAGCTCGAGTACATGGGCGTCAAGGATTCGACCGTCGGCCTCGTGATCCCGACCGGCTATTCGTTCAACCTCGACGGCTTCTCGATCTATCTGACGCTCGCGGTGCTGTTCATCGCGCAGGCGACCAACACGCCGCTGTCGGCGCACGATCTGATCGTGGTCCTGATCGTGTCGATGATCACGTCGAAGGGCGCGCACGGGATTCCGGGTTCGGCGATCGTGATTCTCGCGGCGACGCTGTCCGCGATTCCCGCGATTCCGGTGCTGGGCCTCGTGCTGATCCTGCCGGTCGACTGGTTCGTCGGGATCGCCCGCGCGCTGACGAACCTGATCGGCAACTGCGTCGCGACGGTCGTGGTCGCGGTGTGGGAGAACGACATCGACCGCGCCCGTGCGAAGCGCGTGCTGAACCGCGAGCTGCGCTACGTGCCGGCCGAGGAGGACGGCGCGACGCCGGTCGCCGGCGATCAGGCGCACGCGCTCTGAGCGCCGCGCGGCGGTCTGCCCCGGACCGTCCGCGCACGCTGGAACCGGCCGGCGCAGCGATGCGCCGGCATTTCATCAGGACGGCGGGTAACGGAGACGGGCGGGCCTGACGCGCCCGCCGCACCGGCCCGCTACGCCAGGCTGGCGCGCGCGGCGACGCGCGACGTGCAGCCGATATTGGAGACGACATGGCAGCCCCCATTCTCGACCCGAGCGCGCCGGCCTTCACGCGGCGCTACATGAATCTCGCCGATCCGCGCCTGGGCGCCGCGGCGCTGTTCGCAAGCGACGAATTCTTCGCGCCGAAGGAGCGCATGCTGAACCCCGAGCCGGCCGTGTTCATCCCCGGCAAGTACGACGATCACGGCAAGTGGATGGACGGCTGGGAGACGCGCCGCAAGCGCACGACCGGTCACGACTTCTGCGTGGTGCGGCTCGCGCGGCCGGGCGTGATCCACGGCGTCGATCTCGATACGAGCCACTTCACCGGCAATTTCCCGCCGGCCGCGTCGATCGACGCCTGCTTCGCGGACGGCGACACGCCGTCGGACGACGCCGAATGGCACACCATCGTGGCCGCGACGACGCTGCAGGGCAACGCGCATCACTACGTCGAGGTTGCCGATGCGCGGCCGTACACGCATCTGCGCGTGAACCTGTATCCGGACGGCGGGATCGCGCGGCTGCGCGTATACGGGCAGCCGCAGCGCGACTGGAGCCGCGTGCCGGCCGGCGAACCGGTCGATCTGGCCGCGATCGAGAACGGCGCCTATCTGGTCGCCGCGAACAACCAGCACTTCGGTGCCGCCTCGCAGATGCTGATGCCGGGGCGCGGCGCGAACATGGGCGACGGCTGGGAGACGCGGCGCCGCCGCGAGCCCGGCAACGACTGGGCGATCGTCGCGCTGGCGCGGCCGGGCATCATCCGGCGCGTCGAAGTCGATACCGCGTTCTTCAAGGGCAACTTCCCGGACCGCTGTTCGCTGCAGGCCGCGCACGTCACGGGCGGCACCGACGATTCGCTGATCACGCAGGCGATGTTCTGGCCCGAACTGCTCGGCGAGCAGAAGCTGTCGATGGACAGCGTGCACACGTTCGACGATCTCGCGGCGCTCGGCCCCGTCACGCACGTGCGCTTCAACATCTTCCCGGACGGCGGCGTGTCGCGGCTGCGTCTGTGGGGCGAACCGGCCTGACGGGGGAGTGGCGATGACCAGCTTGCATACTCTGCGCGTCGAGCGTCTGACCCGCGAAGCGTTTGCGCCGTTCGGCGACGTGATCGCACTCGAAGGCGCCCGGCATTTCCCGATCAACGGCGGCACGACCGAGCGCTTCCACGATCTCGCGAACATCGACGTCTGCGCGGACGGCGGGCGTCCGCTCGTCAGCGTGTTTCGCGCGCAGCCGCGCGCGTTGCCCGTCGCGCTCACGCTGATGGAGCGCCATCCGCACGGCAGCCAGGCGTTCATTCCGCTGGCGGCGGTGTCGCGCTACGCGGTCGTCGTCGCGCCGGCCGGCGAGTTCCGGCCCGACGCGATGCGCGCGTTCCTCGCGGAAGGCTGGCAGGGCGTCAACTATGCGAAAGGCGTGTGGCACCATCCGCTGCTCGCGCTCGACGCGGTCAGCGACTTCGTGATCGTCGATCGCGGCGGCCCGCAGCCGAACTGCGACGAGATCCCGCTCGACGGCGCCTGGGCGCTCGAATTCGAGCCGGCCTGCGCAGGCGCGCTCTGACGCGCGCGGCGGCCGAACGGCCGCCGGAAAAAACAGACGGCCCGGGCGGCGACATGCCGGCCGGGCCGTGTGCACATCGGCGCTGCTGTCGGTCAGTGCTTGCGGTGCGGGCAGTTTTCGGTGGTGCACGACCCGTACATCGCGAGCGAGTGCTCCTGGAGGCGGAAACCGCGCTCCTTCGCGATCGCCTGCTGACGGCTTTCGATTTCGGCGTCGAAGAATTCCTCGACGCGCCCGCAGTCGAGGCAGACGAGGTGGTCGTGGTGCGAACCTTCGTTCAGCTCGAACACGGCCTTGCCCGATTCGAAGTTGCTGCGCGACAGCAGCCCGGCCTGCTCGAACTGCGTGAGCACGCGATAGACGGTGGCGAGCCCGATGTCGAGCTGCTCGTTGAGCAGGTTGCGGTAGACGTCTTCGGCGGTCAGGTGCCGCACGGGGCTCTGCTGGAAGATCTCGAGAATCTTGAGGCGCGGTAGGGTGGCCTTTAGCCCGATATTCTTGAGATCCGTCGGATTGGTCATGGCTAGGCGTCCCTAGAGTACAATGCAGGGCTTCAATGTTACCGGCTTTTCGCCGTTCCAGAAACACGCGCGGCCTGCGACGCGGGCCAGCACGGTGAGGGAAATGATTCCAGAATCTCTTTCGCACTTTCAGAGGAGCCGCATGCGGAGTGCCATCATCGCTGCCGCCGCCGTTGCCGCGCTGGCTGGTTGTTCGTCGTACGACAGCGTGACGCAGCGCATCGCGCAGAGCATCACGCCTTATCGGATCACCGTCGTGCAAGGCAACTTCGTGTCGCAGGAGAAGGCCGCGCAACTGCAGACCGGCATGACGCGCGAGCAGGTCCGCGCGCTGCTCGGCACGCCGCTGCTCACGGACATGTTCCACGCCGACCGCTGGGATTACCTGTTCTACTTCAAGCGCGGCTCGACGTCGGTCGTCCAGCAGCGCGATCTCGTGCTGACGTTCTCGGGCGATCGCCTCGCGAGCTGGACCGGCGCCGAGAATCTGCCGTCCGAGCTCGATCTGCTCGCCGACATCGACGGCGATCGGCGCGGCAAGAAAGCGGCGAAGGACAAGGCGGCCGCCGCCGCGGCCGCGAGCGGCGCGAGTGCGGTCACGACGGCAAGCGCGCCGACGTCGGTCGGCGAGGTCGTCGATCAGGATGCGAACGCGCGGGCGGCGCGCGCGGCTAACCGCGCGACCAACCAGGTTTCCGGCCAGGGCTCCGCTACGCGGCACTTCACGCCGTCCGCGCAGGCATCGGGCGGTGCGCCGGTGCCGGGCGGCCAGCCGCCGGGCGCCGTGCCGGCGATCCAGCCGCAGTTCCAGTTCCATCGGCCGCCGCAGCCGAACGTGTCGAACGAAGCGGCGCCGCCCGTCGGCCCGCAAGGGTCCGACACGCTGCAGAACCAGCCGCTTACCGCACCCGCGCAGTCGCAGTAAGCGGCGCGCGCGTGCAACCGGGGCGGCCTGCGCCGCCTGCCTTTAGACCTGTCGTGTAGAAAGCCATGAAGATTGCGATTGCCGGCGCATCGGGCCGGATGGGCCGGATGCTGATCGAAGCCGTTCTCAACGATGCCGACGCGCAGCTCGTCGGCGCGCTCGACCGTGCCGGCTCGCCGTCGCTCGGGCAGGACGCGGGCGCGTTCCTCGGCAAGGACACCGGCGTCAAGCTGACCGACGACGTCGACGCGGTGTTCGCGCAGGCCGACTATCTGATCGACTTCACGCGCCCGGAAGGCACGCTCGCGCACGTCGAGGCGGCGCTGCGCCACGACGTGAAGCTCGTGATCGGCACGACCGGCTTCACGGCCGAGCAGAAGGCCGTGCTCCATGCGGCCGCCGAGAAAGTCGCGATCGTGTTCGCCGCGAACATGAGCGTCGGCGTCAACGTCACGCTGAAGCTGCTCGAATTCGCGGCGAAGCACTTCTCGCACGGCTACGACATCGAAATCATCGAGGCGCACCACCGCCACAAGGTCGACGCGCCGTCGGGCACCGCGCTGATGATGGGCGAAGCGGTCGCCGGCGCGCTCGGCCGCTCGCTCGACGACTGCGCGGTGTACGGGCGCCAGGGCGTGACGGGCGAGCGCGATCCGTCGACGATCGGTTTCGCGGCCGTGCGCGGCGGCGACATCGTCGGCGACCACACCGTGCTGTTCGCCGGCATCGGCGAGCGGATCGAAATCACGCACAAGTCGTCGAGCCGCGTGTCGTACGCGCAGGGCGCGCTGCGTGCCGTGCGCTTCCTGTCGGCGCGCGACACGGGCCTGTTCGACATGCAGGACGTGCTCGGCCTGCGCTGACGCGACGGGGAACCCCGATGGCCATTCCCACCGGCGTTGTCCACTACCTCGAAAGCGGCGATGCGATCACGCATGCCGTCGCCTATGTGTTGCTGGCGATGTCCGTCGCCAGCTGGTGCTTCCTCTTGATGAAGGCATGGCTGCTCGTGCGCGCGAAGCGGCAGGGGCCGCGTGCGCTCGCGGCGTTCTGGCGTGCGTCGTCGCTCGAGGCGGGCATCGCCGCGCTGGCCGGCGCCGATCGCGAGCGCGTGTTCGTGCCGCTCGCGGAGGCCGCGCGCGACGCGGCCGACGAACACGAGCCGGCCGCGCTGGCCGCGCGCGTCGAGCGTAGCGAGCGCGTGCTGCGCGCGCTGCGTCACGCGATGCTGCGCTCGCAGCGGCGCCTCGAATTCGGTCAGGTGCTGCTCGCGTCGATCGGCAGCACGGCGCCGTTCGTCGGGCTGCTCGGCACCGTCTGGGGCATCTACCATGCGCTCGGCAGCATCGCCGCGAGCGGGCAGGCGCAGATCGAGAACGTCGCGGGGCCGGTCGGCGAAGCGCTGATCATGACCGCGTTCGGGCTCGTCGTCGCGATTCCGGCCGTGCTCGCGTACAACATCCTCGGGCGGCTCGTCCGGCAACTCGCCGAGGAACTCGACGGCTTCGCGCGCGATCTGCACGTGTTCGTCTGCGCGCAGCCCGCGTGACGCCCGCTTCCCGGAGGAACGCTCATGGCATTCGGCGGACTCGAGCACCACAAGACGTCCGCGCCGATGGCGGAAATCAACATGACGCCGCTGATCGACGTGATGCTCGTGCTGCTCGTCATCTTCATCATTACCGCGCCGCTGATGACGCACGCGATCCGGCTCGACTTGCCGAAGGTCGCGGCGAGCGTCGCGCGCGACACGCCGCAGTCGGTCACGCTGTCGATCGACGATGCGGGCAAGCTGTACTGGAACGACACGCCGATTGCGCTCGAGGCGCTGCCCGCGCGCTTCCGGCAGGCCGCCGCGAGCGGCGCGCCGCCCGAGCTGCGGCTGCGCGCGTCGCGCGCGACGCGCTACGACGTGATCGCGCAGGTGATGGGCGCCGCGCAGGCCGCGGGCCTCACGCGGATCGGCTTCGTCACCGACATGCCGCCCGCCGGCACCGCAGGGCCGGCCGCGCCCGCTGCGCCGGCCGCGCACTGACGCCGCCCGCAGCGCGCGTGGCCGTCGCGGCCGCGATGCGCGACGCCCGCGACACCGGCCTTACGCGCCGGCGCGGGCGGTATAATCGACGTTTTTCCCGGTCGGCAGGATTGTCCTGGTCATCCGGAGCCCGCGTGGGCGTGCCGGCGATGCACCGGGCGCCGGCGGCCGGGCCCGGCACGGCCGGCCTTGTTCCCGCGCCGGGCCAGCACGATTTTCGATCCACTCCGCGCGCGAGCCGTCGCGTCGCATAAAGCCTAGTCCGAACCACACCATGCACGAGAGATACGTACCCGCCGACGTCGAAGCCGCCGCCCAGGGCGACTGGCGCGCAGCCGATGCCTACAAGACGCAGGAAGACGCGCAGAAGCCGAAGTTCTACTGCGTGTCGATGCTGCCGTATCCGTCCGGCAAGCTGCACATGGGTCACGTGCGCAACTACACGATCAACGACGTGATGTACCGCTATCTGCGGATGAACGGCTACAACGTGCTGATGCCGATGGGCTGGGACGCCTTCGGGATGCCCGCGGAGAACGCCGCGATGGCCAACGGCGTGCCGCCCGCGAAGTGGACCTACGACAACATCGACTACATGAAGGGCCAGATGCAGTCGATGGGCCTCGCGATCGACTGGTCGCGCGAGATCGCGACCTGCAAGCCCGACTACTACAAGTGGAACCAGTGGCTGTTCCTGAAGATGCTCGAGAAGGGCATCGCGTACAAGAAGACGGGCACCGTGAACTGGGATCCGGTCGACCAGACCGTGCTCGCGAACGAGCAGGTGATCGACGGCCGCGGCTGGCGCTCGGGCGCGCTCGTCGAGAAGCGCGAGATCCCGATGTACTACCTGCGCATCACGCAGTACGCGGACGAGCTGCTGAACGACCTCGACGGCCTCGGCTGGCCCGAGCGCGTGAAGATCATGCAGCAGAACTGGATCGGCAAGAGCTTCGGCGTGAACTTCGGCTTCCCGTACGAACTCGACGGCGAGAAGCAGCTGCTGCGCGTGTTCACGACGCGCGCCGACACGATCATGGGCGTCACGTTCTGCGCGATCGCGGCCGAGCATCCGCTCGCGACGCGCCTCGCGCAGGGCAAGCCCGAGCTGCAGGCGTTCATCGACGAATGCAAGCGCGGCGGCGTCGCCGAGGCCGACATGGCGACGATGGAGAAGAAGGGCGTCGCGACGGGCTTCTCGGTCACGCATCCGCTGACGGGCGAGCCGGTCGAGGTGTGGATCGGCAACTACGTGCTGATGAGCTACGGCGAAGGCGCCGTGATGGGCGTGCCGGGCCACGACGAACGCGACTTCGCGTTCGCGAAGAAGTACGGCCTGCCGATCAAGCAGGTGATCGCGGCCGAAGGCCATACGTACTCGCTCGACGCCTGGCAGGAGTGGTACGGCGACAAGGACATCGCGGTCTGCATCAACAGCGGCAAGTACGACGGCCTCGGCTACGCGGCGGCCGTCGATGCGGTGGCGGCCGACCTGAAGGCGGGCGGCTTCGGCGACAAGCAGGTCACGTGGCGTCTGCGCGACTGGGGCATTTCGCGCCAGCGCTACTGGGGCACGCCGATCCCGATCATCCACTGCCCGTCGTGCGGCGACGTGCCGGTGCCGGAAAAGGATCTGCCCGTCGTGCTGCCGGAAGACCTCGTGCCGGACGGCTCGGGCAACCCGCTCGCGAAGTCCGAAGCGTTCCTGAACTGCACGTGTCCGAAGTGCGGCGCGGCCGCGAAGCGCGAAACCGACACGATGGACACCTTCGTCGATTCGTCGTGGTACTTCTCGCGCTACACGGCGCCGGACGCCGAGACGATGGTCGACGCGCGCACCGACTACTGGATGCCGATGGACCAGTACATCGGCGGCATCGAGCACGCGATCCTGCACCTGTTGTATTCGCGCTTCTGGACGAAGGTGATGCGCGATCTCGGCCTCGTGAAGTTCGGCGAGCCGGCGAAGAACCTGCTCACGCAGGGCATGGTGCTGAACGAGACGTACTATCGCGAGGACGCGGCGGGCAAGAAGACCTGGTACAACCCGGCCGACGTGACGGTCACGCACGACGACAAGGGCCGCCCGGTCGGTGCGACGCTGAACGCCGACGGCCAGCCGGTCGTGCTCGGCGGCATCGAGAAGATGTCGAAGTCGAAGAACAACGGCGTCGATCCGCAGGTGCTGATCGACCAGTACGGCGCGGATACCGCGCGCCTGTTCACGATGTTCGCCGCGCCGCCCGAGCAGCAGCTCGAGTGGTCGGGCGCCGGCGTCGAAGGCGCGAGCCGCTTCCTGCGCCGCGTGTGGAGCTTCGGCTATGCGAACCGCGAAGCGCTCGCCTCGCGCGCGGGCTTCGACGCGGCCGCGCTCGGCGACGCCGACAAGGCGCTGCGCCGCGAAATCTACAGCGTGCTGAAGCAGGCCGACTTCGACTATCAGCGTCTGCAATACAACACGGTCGTGTCGGCCGCGATGAAGATGCTGAACGCGATCGACGGTGCGAAGGGCGCGACGCCGGCCGTGCTGCGCGAAGCGTACGGCGTGCTGCTGCGCGTGCTGTATCCGGTGGTTCCGCACGTCACGTACGAGCTCTGGAAGGCGCTCGGCTATGCCGACGAATTCGGTCCGCTGCTCGACGCGCCGTGGCCGAAGGTCGACGAGGCGGCGCTCGAGCAGGCCGAGATCGAACTCGTGCTGCAGGTGAACGGCAAGGTGCGCGGCGCGCTGAAGGTCGCGAAGGACGCGAGCCGCGAGGCGATCGAAGCCGCGGCGCTCGCCGACGACGCGTTCGCGAAGTTCGGCGAAGGCAAGCCGGCGAAGAAGATCGTCGTCGTGCCGGGCCGCCTCGTGAACATCGTCGTCTGACGGCCGCCGGCCGTCGGGCGTACACAGAAGGAGCCAAGGTGATCCGCAGATCGTTTTTGATGCTCGTCGGCAGCGCGGTCGCGCTGTCCGCATGCGGTTTCCAGTTACGCGGCCAGCAGGACTACGCGTTCAAGCACCTGCTGATCGCCGGTGCGCCGGCGCCGGTGTCGGCGCGGCTCACGCGCCTCGTCGAGGGCGGCAGCGACACGAAGATCGTCAAGTCGATCGACGATGCCGATGCCGTGCTGCGTATGTGGGAATCGCGCGGCCAGAACACGCTGACGCTGAACCAGTACGGTTCCGCACAGGAATACGCGCTGTTCTACACGCTGAACTACACGCTGACGAGCAAGGACGGCACCGTGCTGATTCCGCCGAGCGCGATCGCGCTGAACCGCGCGATGACGTACAGCGACCAGTACACGAACGCGAAGGCGCAGGAAGCGGACATCCTGTACGCGGACATGCAGAACGACGCGGTCGATCAGCTGATGCGCCGCCTCGCGATCGTGCATTCGCTGACGCCGCGTCCGGAAGACGTGGTGCCGGGCGTCGCGCCGCGCGCGCCGCTGCCGCCGCCGCCGCTTTGATCCGCGCCGCACGCACCGATGCAATTGCGACTTGATGCACTGGAGCCGCACCTCGCGAAGGGGTTGGCCGGGCTCTACACCGTCTACGGCGACGAGCCGCTGCTCGCGCAGGAGGCGTGCGACCGCATTCGCGCGGCCGCGCGCGCGGCCGGCTTCACCGAGCGTTCGGTGCATACGGTCGAGCGCGGCTTCGACTGGAGCGTGCTGCTCGGCGCGACGCAGGCGATGTCGCTGTTCGGCGAGCGCCAGCTGATCGAGCTGCGCATTCCGTCGGGCAAGCCGGGCAAGGAAGGGGCCGACGCGCTGAAGGCGCTGGCGGCCGCCGACAATCCCGATGCGCTGATGCTCGTCACGCTGCCGCGTCTGGATGCGGCCACGCAGAAGTCCGCGTGGTTCACCGCGCTGCAGAACGGCGGCGTCGCGCTGAAGATCGATCCGGTCGACCGCGCGCAGCTGCCGAACTGGATCGGCCAGCGGCTCGCGATGCAGGGGCAGCGCGTCGCGCCCGGCGACGACGGCCGGCGCGCGCTGCAGTTCATCGCCGAGCGCGTCGAGGGCAACCTGCTCGCCGCACACCAGGAAATTCAGAAGCTCGGGCTGCTCTATCCGCAGGGCGTGCTGTCGTTCGAGCAGGTGCACGATGCCGTGCTGAACGTCGCACGCTACGACGTGTTCAAGCTGAACGAAGCGATGCTTGCCGGCGACGCCGCGCGGCTTGCGCGGATGATCGACGGGCTCAAGGGCGAGGGCGAGGCGATCGTGCTCGTGATGTGGGCCGTCGTCGAGGAGTTGCGCACGCTGCTCCGGATCAAGCGCGGCACCGCGGCCGGCAAGCCGCTCGCGACGCTGCTGCGCGAGAACCGCGTATGGGGCCCGCGCGAGCGGCTGATCGGTCCGGCGCTGAACCGCGTGTCCGAGGCCGTGCTCGAAAAGGCACTCGCGTTTGCGGCGAAGCTCGACCGGCAGGTCAAGGGTCTCGCTGCCGTGACGCCCGGCCGCCGCACGCAGGACGATCCGCCGCCCGACCCGTGGGACGGGCTGTTTCAGCTCGCGATGACGGTCGCCGGGCCGCAGCACGAGCGACCGCCGACCGCGGGTCGCGTGCGTCGTTAGGTCCCGTTCCGGGTGTCAGCGTACGCATCGCAACCCGCTTACAATGCTCCGAAGCTGGCGCAGCCTGCCCGCCGCCGCACCGGGCGCCACGCCGCGCCACGCCAGCCCCACGAATTCATGCCGCGCCACGCGGCTCGCTTCTCGAGTCACACGATGGATATCGATCAGTACATGACCGACCTGGGCCGCCGCGCCCGGCACGCGTCGCGCGCGATGGCGCGCGCCAGCACGGCCGCGAAGAATGCGGCGCTCGACGCCGTCGCGCGCGCGATCGAGCGCGATGCGCAGGCGCTGAAGGACGCGAACGCGCGCGACGTCGCGCGGGCGCGCGAAAAGGGGCTCGATGCGGCGTTCGTCGATCGGCTGACGCTGTCCGACAAGGCGCTGAACACGATGGTCGAAGGGCTGCGCCAGGTCGCGTCGCTGCCGGACCCGATCGGCGAGATCGGCAATCTGAAGTACCGTCCGAGCGGGATCCAGGTCGGTCAGATGCGCGTGCCGCTCGGCGTGATCGGGATCATCTACGAGTCGCGCCCGAACGTGACGATCGACGCGGCCGCGCTGTGCCTGAAATCGGGCAATGCGACGATCCTGCGCGGCGGCTCCGAAGCGCTCGAATCGAACACCGCGCTCGCGAAGCTGATCGGCGAAGGGCTCGCGGCGGCCGGCCTGCCGCAGGATGCGGTGCAGGTCGTCGGGACGGCTGACCGCGCGGCGGTCGGCAAGCTGATCACGATGACCGAATACGTCGACGTGATCGTGCCGCGCGGCGGCAAGAGCCTGATCGAGCGGCTGATCAACGAAGCGCGCGTGCCGATGATCAAGCACCTCGACGGCATCTGCCACGTGTACGTCGACGATCGTGCGGATCTCGACAAGGCGCTGACCGTCTGCGACAACGCGAAGACGCACCGCTACGGCACCTGCAATACGATGGAGACGCTGCTCGTCGCGAGCGGCATCGCGGCGAAGGTGCTGCCGCCGCTCGGCAAGCTGTATCGCGACAAGCAGGTCGAGCTGCGCGTCGATGCGGCCGCGCGCGCGGTGCTCGCCGATGCGGGCGTCGGCCCGCTCGTCGACGCGACCGAGGAAGACTGGCACACCGAATATCTCGCGCCGGTGCTCGCGATCAAGATCGTCGACGGGCTCGACGCGGCGATCGAGCACATCAACCATTACGGCTCGCATCACACCGATGCGATCGTCACCGAGGATCACGACCGTGCGATGCGCTTCCTGCGCGAAGTCGATTCGGCGAGCGTGATGGTCAACGCGTCGACGCGGTTCGCGGACGGCTTCGAGTTCGGCCTCGGCGCCGAGATCGGCATCTCGAACGACAAGCTGCACGCGCGCGGCCCGGTCGGCCTCGAAGGGCTGACGTCGCTGAAGTACGTCGTGCTCGGGCACGGCGAAGGCCGGCAGTAACGCGAAGCGAGGCGCAAACCGATGGCGATGCTCTGGATCAAGACCTTCCATATCGTTCTGATCGCCGCGTGGTTCGCGGGCCTGTTCTATCTGCCGCGCATCTACGTGAACCTCGCGATGGAAACCGATCCGGCCGCGGTGCGCCGGCTGCTGCTGATGGCGCGCAAGCTGTTTCGCTTCATGACGTTCATCGCGGTGCCGGCGCTCGCATGCGGCTTGTGGCTCTGGCTCGTGATCGGCATCGGACAGGGGCAGGGCTGGATTCACGCGAAGGTGACGGTCGTGCTGCTGCTGATCGTCTATCACGCGTACTGCGGGCATCTGCTGAAGGTGTTCGAGCGCGGCGAGAACCGTCGCACCGACAAGTGGTATCGCGTATTCAACGAACTGCCGGTGCTCGGCATGCTGGCGGCGGTCGCGCTGGTCGTGATCAAGCCGTTCTGAGCGGCGCAGTCCGACGATACGCGGCAAGCGCACGGCGCCCTTCGGGGCGCCGTTTGTTTTTGCGTCGCGCGCGGCGCGCCCTCAGTCCTTCGCGCCGTCGTCGATCCGGCGGCGCGTGATCGCTTCCTTCGCGCGGCCGACGCGTTCCATCAGCGCCGGCCCGCGCGACAGCGCGACGCCGACCGCGAGGATGTCGCCGATCGCGAGATGCGACATGCGAGACGTCATCGGCGAAAACACGTCGGTTTCCTCGGCGATGTTCGATGCGAGGCTGACGGTCGCGAGCTTCGCGAGCGGCGAGTGGCTGTGCGTGATCGCGACGACTTTCGCGCCGCACGCGAGCGCCGCGCGTGCCGCGTCGACGATGTCGCGCGTGCGGCCCGTGTTCGAGATCGCGACGACGACGTCCTGCGGCCCGAGCAGCGCGGCCGACATGGAGAACGTATGCGGATCCGAATACGCGACGCTCGGCACGCCGAGCCGGAAGAACTTGTGCTGGATATCCTGCGCGGCGATGCCCGAGCCGCCTGCGCCGTAGAACTCGATGCGCGACGCATTCGACAGCAGCGCGATCGCCTCGGCGACGCTGCCGGCCGACAGGCTGTTGCGCACCTCGATCAGCGCGCCGATCGTGCGGTCGAACACCTTGCCGATGATGCCGGGTGCCGGCTCGTCGGGTTCGACGTCGCGATAGACCGACGACACGCCGGGCGCGACGCTCTGCGCGAGCCGGATCTTGAATTCGCGAAAGCCGCTGCAGCCGAGCGCCTGGCAGAAGCGCGCGATCGTCGGCTGGCTGACGCCCGCGCGTGCCGACAGCTCGGTCATCGCGAGGTCGAGCACCTCGCGCGGCGCGGCGAGGATGTAGTCGGCGAGCTTGCGCTCGGACGGGCGCAGTTCGGCGCGGATCGCTTCGATACGGGGCAACATGGGGCAGGGGCAGGAAATCGGGTTCGGATGAGCGAGTGTATCGCAGTCGAATTGTAGAAAATCTACATGAAAATGCTAGCGAAAACCGCAGGGTTTGCCGTGAGGGGGAATCATCGGCATAAGGGTTTTTACTAATCTGGCATTGGCTTGTAGCGGGAATAGGCGTTGCGCGACGATGAAACCGCATTGCGCGCGTGTAGTTTTTCTACTAGACTGCGTTCGTTCGGTCGACGCATCGACCGTCCCCACGATTCCAACCGCCGGCGCGGCCGGCATACAGGAGCGCCCAGCATGACGTCGCTGCATCCCACTCTGGCGAAAGTCACCGAACGCGTGATCGCCCGCAGCCAATCGACCCGTTCCGCCTATCTGCAGCGCATCGACGGCGCGCAAGGCAAGTTCCCGGCGCGCGGCGCGCTGTCGTGCGCGAACCTCGCGCACGGCTTCGCGGGCCTCGAGGGCAGCGACAAATTCGCGATCAAGGCGATTCGCGAGCCGAACATCGGCATCGTTTCGTCGTACAACGAGATGCTGTCCGCGCATGCGCCGTACAAGAATTTCCCCGACATCATCAAGGCCGCCGCGCGCGAGAACGGCGGCGTCGCGCAGTTCGCGGGCGGCGTGCCGGCGATGTGCGACGGCATCACGCAGGGCAATCCGGGGATGGAGCTGTCGCTGTTCTCGCGCGAGGCCATCGCGATGGGCACGGCGATCGCGCTCACGCACAACATGTTCGACGCGGCGCTCTGCCTCGGCATCTGCGACAAGATCGTGCCGGGCCTGCTGATCGGCGCGCTGCAGTTCGGCCACTTGCCGACGATCTTCGTGCCGGCCGGCCCGATGACGAGCGGCCTGTCGAACGACGACAAGGCGAAGATCCGCCAGCAGTTCGCGACGGGGCAGGTCGGCCGCGACGCGCTGCTCGAAGCCGAATCGGCCGCCTATCACGGTCACGGCACTTGCACGTTCTACGGCACGGCGAACAGCAACCAGATGCTGATGGAGCTGATGGGGCTGCATCTGCCGGGCGCCGCGTTCATCCATCCGCACACGCCGCTGCGCGACGCACTGACGGCCGAAGCCGCGCGCCGCGTGCTCGACCTGACCGTCGAGCGCGGCCAGTACACGCCGATCGGCCACGTGATCGACGAGAAGGCGATCGTCAACGGCATCGTCGCGCTGCTCGCGACCGGCGGCTCGACCAACCATACGCTGCACCTCGTCGCGATCGCGCGCGCGGCCGGCATCCTGATCGACTGGAACGACTTCGACGAACTGTCGGCCGTCGTGCCGCTGCTCGCGAAGATCTACCCGAACGGAAAGGCCGACGTGAACCATTTCCACGCGGCGGGCGGCGTCGCGTTCCTCGTGCGCAACCTGCTCGAAGGCGGCCTGCTGCACGAAGACGTGACGACGGTCGCCGGCAAGGGGCTGTCGCACTACACGAAGGAGCCGAAGCTGATCGACGGCAAGCTGACGTGGGTCGACGGCGCGGCCGAGAGCCACGACACGAAGGTGCTGCGCAGCATTCGCGATCCGTTCCAGCCGGACGGCGGCCTGCGTCTGATGCAGGGCCGGCTCGGCCGCGGCGTGATCAAGATTTCGGCCGTCGCGCCCGAGCACCGCAAGGTGAAGGCGCCGGCGATCGTGTTCGACTCGCAGGAAGCGGTGCAGGAAGCGTTCGATCGCGGCGAGCTGAAGCGCGATTTCGTCGCGGTCGTGCGGTTCCAGGGCGCGCGTGCGAACGGCATGCCGGAACTGCATCGTTTGACGCCGCTGCTCGGCGTGCTGCAGGATCAGGGCTTCCACGTCGCGCTCGTCACCGACGGGCGCATGTCGGGCGCGTCGGGCAAGGTGCCGGCCGTGATCCATCTGTCGCCGGAAGCGCTGCTCGGCGGCCCGATCGGCAAGGTGAAGACGGGCGATCTGCTCGTGATCGATGCGGAAGCCGGCGTGCTCGACATCGAGGTCGACGCCGCCGAATGGGATGCGCGCCCCGTCGCGCAGCCGCAGCATCAGGCCGACAACGAGGTCGGGTTCGGGCGCGAGCTGTTCGGCGTGTTCCGCGCGGCGGCCGCGCCGGCCGAGCAGGGCGCATCGGTTTTCGGGACGCTGGTCGGCGAAACGGCCGCCCGCGTCGCCGCGTGAATTTCCAGATCAAGGAGTGTTATCGATGAAGACGATTGCCGAAATCGTGAAGCTGGGCCCCGTCATTCCGGTGCTCGCGTTCGACTCGGTCGAGCAGGGCGAGCATGTGTCGCGTGCGCTGCACGCGGGCGGCGTGAAGGTGCTCGAGATCACGCTGCGCACGCCGGCCGGCCTCGAGGCGATCCAGCGCGCGAGCCAGCTCGCGGACGACATCGTCGTCGGCGTCGGCACGATCACGAAGCCCGAGCACTGCGCGCAGGCGAAGCGCGCGGGCGCGAAGTTCGGCGTCTCGCCGGGCCTGACGAAGGAACTGCACCTCGCGTCGCTCGACGCGGACCTGCCGCTGCTGCCGGGCGTCATGACGCCGAGCGACATCATCCAGGCGCTCGAATTCGGCTACGAGATCGTCAAGTTCTTCCCCGCACAACAGGCGGGCGGCGTGCCGATGCTGCAGGCATTCCACGGCCCGTTTCCGACGCTCAAGTTCTGCCCGACCGGCGGCATCACGGCCGACACCGCGCCGACTTTCCTGAAACAGCCGAACGTCGTGTGCGTCGGCGGCTCGTGGCTCACGCCGAAGGCGGCACTTGCCGCGCAGGACTGGGCCGAAGTCACGCGTCTTGCGCAAGCCGCCAGCCAGTTGCCGCGCTAAGCTTGCATCCGGTGACGGTCCGACCCTCGGTAAACAAGCGCTTAGTGCTTGTTTTACCGAGGGTTTTTGCTGATGGAACCGGTTCTATCCGCGGGACGTAAAGATAAGTAAAATTCAGCGTCCTGACGGGGTGGGAACCCCCCGTGTATCAGAGACCTGCATAGCCGGGCATACTCGCTACCACTCGCCCGGTTTCGAACAATCCAAGGAGGAGTGCCACATGGGGGCTGTCCAAGGCAGCATGCTGCTCGTATTCACGCTGATCGCGATCGCCGCGCTGATCCTGATGATCGCGCGCTTCAAGATCTACCCGTTCCTGGTGCTGATCATCGTGTCGCTCGGCCTCGGTCTGGCCGTCGGCATGCCGATGGACAAGATCGTCAAGTCGTTCGAGACGGGCACGGGCGGCACGCTCGGCCATATCGCGATCGTCGTCGGCCTCGGTACGATGCTCGGCAAGATGATGGCCGAGTCGGGCGGCGCCGAGCGGATCGCGACCACGCTGATCGACTGGTTCGGTGAGAAGAACATCCACTGGGCGATGATGTTCGTCGCGATCATCGTCGGTCTGCCGGTGTTCTTCGAAGTCGGCTTCGTGCTGCTGATCCCGATCGCGTTCAACGTCGCGAAGCGTACCGGCAAGTCGCTGCTCGTCGTCGGCCTGCCGATGGTCGCGGGCCTGTCCGTCGTGCACGGGCTGATTCCGCCGCACCCGGCCGCGCTGCTGGCCGTTCAGCAATACGGCGCCGATATCGGCAAGACGATCGCGTTCGGTCTGATCGTCGGCGTGCCGACCGCGATCATCGCCGGTCCGCTGTTCGCGCTGACCATTTCGAAGTTCGTGAAGCTCGCGGAAAACAATCCGCTCGCGTCGCAGTTCGTCGATACGCGTGCCGGCGGCCGCGAGCGTCCGCTGCCGGGCTTCGGCATCACGCTGTTCACGATTCTCCTGCCGGTCGTGCTGATGCTCGTCGGCAGCTGGGCCGATCTGGTGTTCGCGCCGAAGTCGCTGCCGAACAACCTGCTGCGCTTTGCCGGCAATTCGGACGTCGCGCTGCTGATCGCCGTGCTCGTGAGCTTCTTCACGTTCGGCAAGCTGCAGGGCTTCAACCGCGACCAGATCCAGAAGTTCTGCGGCGAGTGTCTCGCGCCGATCGCCGGCATCACGCTGATCGTGGGCGCGGGCGGCGGCTTCGGCGGCGTCCTGCGCGACAGCGGGATTTCGCAGCAGATCGTCGAAACCGCGAAGCACGCGCACCTGTCGCCGCTGCTGCTCGGCTGGTTCGTCGCCGCGCTGATGCGTCTCGCGACGGGTTCGGCGACGGTCGCGATGACGACCGCATGCGGCATCGTCGCGCCGATCGCGGCCGCGGCCGGCACGACGGTGAGCCCGGAGCTGCTCGTGCTCGCCACGGGGTCGGGCTCCCTGATCTTCTCGCACGTGAACGATGGCGGTTTCTGGCTGATCAAGGAATACTTCGGGATGACGGTCGGTCAGACGTTCAAGACGTGGTCGTTGCTGGAAACGATCATCTCGGTGCTCGGCCTCGGCTTCACGTTGCTGCTGAGCATGGTTCTGTAACAAGGGGTAGTCAATGATTTTGATCGCAATGGGCGTGTCGGGCGCGGGCAAATCGCGAATCGGCGAAATGCTGGCGCAACGCCTGTCGTGCAGCTATACCGACGGCGACGCGTTTCACAGCGCCGCCAACAAGGAGAAGATGCACCACGGGATTCCGTTGACCGACGACGACCGCTGGCCGTGGCTGCGCGCGATCCGCGCGGCCATCGAGGAAAAGCAGCGGGCCGGCGAGACGGCCGTCTTCACGTGCTCGTCGCTGAAGCGGTCGTACCGCGACGTGCTGCGCGGGCACGACACGGACGTGCGATTCGTGTATCTGAAGGGCTCGTTCGAGGTCTTGCGCGAGCGGCTGAAGACGCGCACCGGTCATTTCTTCGATCCGTCGCTGCTGCAGAGCCAGCTCGACACGCTCGAGGAGCCGGGCCCGGACGAAGCGATCGAGGTCAGCATCGAGCTGACGCCTGAACAGATCGTCGATCAGGTGATCGCGAAGATGGGCACCGCGCAGCAGCATTGAGGGCGGGGCGGGACGCACGTTCCGCTGACACCGCTCGATATGCCGCCGATGAAGGGCCGAGTCCTGTTGCGTACAGGGCTCGGCCCTTTTTGGTTGGTGGGCCCGTAGCCGATCAGCGCTTTCTTGCGCTTATTCCAGCCTCATGGCACTTCGGCGATATGGAGCCCCGCACCTAGGGCATTCCACGCTTCAGCCCGGATCTGCCTCAAACCGCCTCACCTTTCCCCGTAGCGCCGCCGCCTACCTGACGCGCAATCCCGTCGAGCAGAACCTCGACCATCGTCTCGTGCACCACTGCCGGATCGAGCGCCGCATAAAGCGGCGCGGCCGCCTTGACCAGCGGATACCCCGTATCGGACAGCGCGTCCATTTCAGCAAGCTCGATGTCGTTCGCGGGCCGCGTGAGGCCGCCGGCCTCGGCCGCCGCAAGCCCGATCACGCTCGCATACCAGCCGACGCATACGGTCGGGCGCGCGTTCGCCGCGACGCCGGCGTCGGCGAGCGCGCGGTGTACGGCCTCGACATGCGCGAGATCGGCGGGCCCCGTGCTCATGTGCCGCTGCAGCAGCCCGAACGCGACCGGATGGCGCAGCGCCAGCGCACGGTATTGACGCGCGAGGTCGCGCAGCCGGTCGCGCCACGGCAGCGCGTCGTCGAGCGGCACGAGCGCACGCGACAGCGCGTTCGCGATCGCGCGGTTCAGCCCTTCCTTCGACTTGAAGTGATACAGCACGCTCATCGGATCGCAGCCGATCGACTGCGCAAGCTTGCGCACGCTGAACGCGGCTTCGCCGACCGTTTCGAGCAGCGCGAGCGCGGCCGCGACGATCGCCTCCTTGTCGAGGCCGCGCGGGCCTGGGGCGGATTTGTCCTTCATCGAAGCAATGCAGCCGCGCACGGCGCGTGGCTGAAAGGTTGACGAAAGCTTATTCTACACTGTAGAATTATTTCTGCGGTGTAGAAATTGGGTGTCCCGGCACCTTTCAATGCGTGCGCTTCGCACGGTCCGGGATCCAGGCGGCCACGCGCGTGGCCGCCGTCAACACGGGCCGCTGCGCCCCCGTTTCTCGTTGACACCCAAGTGGAACCGGCTGCCCCACCCGCGAAGCCCGAACGGCTCTTCGACTGGCGGCCCAAGACCATGCAAGTGCGAACATGACTTCCATTCCCTCGCTGCTCGAGCGCGAATCGCGTTTCGAAGCCACGCAACTGAATATCGAAAAAGACAACTGGAACTGGTGCGACCCGGCACGCTACGACGGCGAACGCCCGGCGAACTGGTACGAGGCATCGCTGTCCCGCTGGGACAACGCGGCGCCGCTCGCGCACGATGCCGTGTGCGACGTGCTCGTGATCGGCGCGGGTCTGCTCGGCGCGTCGGCCGCGCTGCATCTCGCGGAGGCGGGCGTCGACACGATCCTCGTCGACAAGCATCACGTCGGCTCGGCCGCGTCCGGCCGCAACGGCGGCCAGCTGACGCCGGGCCTCGCGCGCTGGGAAGCGGCCGACATGATCGAGCGTCTCGCGCACGAGGACGCGAAGCGGCTGTGGCGTTTCGCGTCGTCGGAATCGATGGCGCTGATCGATGCGATCGCCGCGCGCTACGCGCTCGACCTCGATCGCGGGCGCGGCCACGTGACGGCCGCCGTTCATCCCGGCCACATGAGCGCGCTGCTCGACGGCGCGGATGCGCGCCGTCATCTCGGCGACGCGAGCGTGACGCTCGTCGGCAAGCATCAGCTGCACGACGAATACGTGCGCTCGCCGCTCTATCACGGTGCGGCGATCGATGCGCTCGGCGGCCAGCTTCATCCGCTCGCGCTCGTGCGCGGCCTCGTGTACGGCTTCCGCGCCAACGGCGGCGCGCTGTATGAATGCACCGAGGTGCTCGAACTCGACGAAACGCCCGCGGGCGTCGTCGCGACGACGCCGGGCGGCACGATCACCGCGCGCAAGGGTGTCGTGCTCGCGCTGCACAACACGACGTTCCGGCTGTTCGACGACGGCGCGGCGACGACCGTGCCGTTCTTCACGTACGTGAGCGTGACGGCGCCGCTCGACGTCGACGTCGCGTCGTTGATGCCGGCCGGCATGCCGGTGTACGACACGCAGTTCCAGATCGACTACTACCGGCCGGTGCGCGGCAACCGGCTGCTGTTCGGCGGGCAGGGCACCGGCACGTGCTGGCCCCAGGACGATGCGAACGCGTATCTGCTCACGCGATTGAATGCGGTGTTTCCGCAATACGACGGCCGGTTCGCGCTCGACTACAGCTGGAGCGGCGTCAGCGACTTCACGCTGAACGGCGCGACCGACAGCCGCAAGACCGACGGCCGCGTGCCGGTGTACATGGTGCAGGGCTGGAGCGGGCACGGCGTCGCGCAGACGGTGCGGATCGGCAAGGCGATCTGCGACGACTTCGTCGGCCGCAACGACGACTTCTCGATGCTGACCGGCATCGACCATCGCGAGATTCCGCTCGGTCGTCAGCTGTCGCCGGTTGCGATTCCGGCCGCGAAGGCGGCGATGAGCGTGATGACCGCGCTGAATCCGGGAAAGATGATCTCGTTCTGACGCATCGCCAATGCGCACCCGCACGCGACAACCGCGCATGAAAGCGAAAACGCCCGATGCATCGCATCGGGCGTTTCGCTATGGAGCGTGCGGGCGACGAAACGGCGCGAACGTGCGCCGCCGTGCCGTTATGCGATCCGCTTCGCGAGTTCGACGGCCTTGCCGATATACGACGCGGGCGTCATCGCGAGCAGGCGATCCTTCGCGTCCTGCGGAATCGCGAGCGTGCCGATGAACTGCTGCAGCGCTTCGCGCGTGATGCCCTTGCCGCGCGTCAGCTCCTTCAGCTGCTCGTACGGGTTCTCGATTCCGTAGCGGCGCATCACCGTCTGCACCGGTTCGGCCAGCACTTCCCAGCAGTTGTCGAGATCTTCGTTGAGGCGCTGCGGGTTCACTTCGAGCTTGTCGAGGCCGCGGATCAGCGCGTCGTATGCGAGCAGCGAATAGCCGAGCGCGACGCCCATGTTGCGCAGGACCGTCGAGTCGGTCAGGTCGCGCTGCCAGCGCGATACCGGGAGCTTGTCGGCGAGGTGGCGCAGCGTCGCGTTCGCGAGGCCGAGGTTGCCTTCCGAGTTCTCGAAGTCGATCGGGTTGACCTTGTGCGGCATCGTCGACGAGCCGATTTCGCCGGCCTTCGTCTTCTGCTTGAAGTAGCCGAGCGCAATGTAGCCCCAGACGTCGCGGTCGAGGTCGAGCAGGATCGTGTTCGCGCGCGCGACCGCGTCGAACAGCTCGGCCATGTAGTCGTGCGGCTCGATCTGGATCGTGTACGGGTTGAACGTGAGCTTCAGGCGGTTTTCGATCACGTCGCGCGAGAACGCTTCCCAGTCGAATTCCGGATACGCGGACAGGTGCGCGTTGAAGTTGCCGACCGCACCGTTCATCTTGCCGAGGATTTCGACCTTCTCGATGCGCGCGATCGCACGCGCGAGCCGCGCGGCGACGTTCGCGAGTTCCTTGCCGAGCGTCGTCGGGCTGGCCGGCTGGCCGTGCGTGCGCGACAGCATCGGCTGCTCGGCGTGCGCATGCGCGAGCGCGACGAGACGCTGGTGGACCGTGCGCAGCGCCGGCAGGATCACGTGTTCGCGCGCGCCGGCGAGCATCATCCCGTGCGACGTGTTGTTGATGTCCTCGGACGTGCAGGCGAAGTGGATGAATTCGCTGGCCTTCTCGAGTTCGGGCTGGCCCTTCACCGATTCCTTCAGCCAGTATTCGACGGCCTTCACGTCGTGGTTCGTCACGCGCTCGATTTCCTTGATGCGCGCGGCATCGTGCGCGGTGAAGCGCTCGACGAGCTGCAGCAGGAACTGCTCGGCGGCGTCCGAGAAGCGCGGGACTTCGGCGAAACCGGCGCGCGACAGCGCGATCAGCCAGTGCACCTCGACGGTGACGCGGTGACGCATGAAGGCGGCTTCGGAGAGCCAGTCGCGCAGCGCTTCGGTCTTGCTGGCGTAGCGGCCGTCGATGGGCGAGAGCGCGGTGAGCGCGAAAAGCGTATCGGGACGAGTGTCGGACATGATCGGGCGGGCCTTGGGGGCCGGGTCGAGCGTGGAGAGGAGAATCCGGGATTTTACCATCGGCGCGCGCCGGCTCCGTCGCGCGCGGCCGCCTGCGATGGCCGCGCGCGGCGCCGGTAAAATGCAGCCTTCTTCCGCTCGCCGCCTGCCGCGCCCGCCCGTATGGAACTGAAATGGCTCGAAGACTTCGTCTCGCTCGCGGAGACGCGCAGCTTTAGCCGGTCCGCCGAGCTGCGGCACGTGTCGCAGCCCGCGTTCTCGCGGCGCATCCAGGCGCTCGAAGCGTGGCTCGCGACCGAGCTGATCGACCGCTCCGTCTATCCGACGCGGCTCACGCAGGCCGGCCAGATCTTCTACGAGCAGGCGCTGACGATGCTGTCGCAGGCGCACGAGGCGCGCACGCTGCTGCGCGGCCACGTCGGCGCGCCGGTGCCGACGATCGAGTTCGCGGTGCCGCACACGCTGTCGCTCACCTACTTCCCGCGCTGGCTGCAGCGGATCGAGGCGAAGATGGGGCAGGTCCATACGCGGCTGCGCGCACTGAACGTGCACGACGCGGTGCTGTCGCTCGTCGAGGGCGGCTGCGATCTCGTGATGGGCTATCACCATCCGAGCCATCCGGTCGCGCTGGACCCGGCCCGCTACGACATGCTGATCCTCGGCAGCGAACCGATCAGCGCGTTCTCGGCGCCCGGCCGCGCGGGCCGGCCGCGCTACACGCTGCCCGGCACGCCCGACGCGCGCGTGCCGTATCTGTCGTACACGCCGAACGCCTATCTCGGCCGCATGACCGAAGTCATCATCGCGAACGCGCCGACACCGCTGTTTCTCGATCGCGTGTACGAAACCGACATGGCCGAAGGGCTGAAGGCGATGGCGCTCGCGGGCCACGGCGTCGCGTTCCTGCCGCACAGCGCGGTCGAGGACGCGGTCGCGGGCGGCCGGCTGATCCGGCTCGACCGCGCCGTGCGCGGCGGCGCGCAGCCGTTCACGCTGACGATGGAGATCCGGCTCTACTGCGACAAGCTCGCGCTGCAGGGCGACGAGCCGCGCCAGAAACTCGTGCGTGCGCTATGGGAGGTCGTGCGCGACGAGCTGCGCGAGACGGGCGGCTGAGGCGTCGGCTGACGACGCGCTTGCAGCGGCTGACTGCACGCTGACCGCGGGGCACCTGCGCGCGGCGAACCGCGATTTTTCGCGCGCGCGAAGCACGGCCGATCACGGCCGTTCTTGCGCAAATCGACCGCGGATTTGCGAAAAATCGCGATCATGCAAGAAACGCATAATCGAATAAGCAAACGGCATTGGATAAAAAAAACGGGTTTTTCGACAATGTGCGCAATCCGTTGAACGTTGGAGCATCCATGTCTTCGCAACTGCAGTCCATCCCGTCCTACCTGCACGCCGACGATCTCGGCCCGTGGGGCAACTACCTTCAGCAGGTCGATCGCGTCGCGCCGTACCTCGGTTCGCTGTCGCGCTGGCTCGAAACGCTGAAGCGTCCGAAGCGCATCCTGGTCGTCGATGTGCCGATCGAGCTCGACAACGGTACCGTCGCGCACTTCGAAGGCTATCGCGTGCAGCACAACGTATCGCGCGGCCCGGGCAAGGGCGGCGTGCGCTACCACCAGGACGTGACGCTGTCGGAAGTGATGGCACTGTCGGCATGGATGTCGGTGAAGAACGCCGCGGTGAACGTGCCGTACGGCGGCGCGAAGGGCGGCATCCGCGTCGACCCGCGCAAGCTGTCGCGCGGCGAGCTCGAGCGCGTCACGCGCCGCTACACGAGCGAAATCGGCATCATCATCGGCCCGAACACCGACATTCCGGCGCCGGACGTCAACACCAACGAACAGGTGATGGCGTGGATGATGGACACGTTCTCGATGAACCAGGGCCAGACGTCGACCGGCGTCGTGACCGGCAAGCCGATCTCGCTCGGCGGTTCGCTCGGCCGCAAGGAAGCGACCGGCCGCGGCGTGTTCGTGGTCGGCTGCGAAGCGGCGAAGAAGAAGGGCCTCGAGATCGAAGGCGCGCGCATCGCCGTGCAGGGCTTCGGCAACGTCGGCGGGATCGCCGCGAAGCTGTTCCAGGAAGCGGGCTCGAAGGTGATCGCGGTGCAGGATCACACGGGCACGATCTACCAGCCGGCCGGCCTCGACGCGAACAAGCTGCTCGACCACGTCGCGCGCACGGGCGGCGTCGCGGGCTTCGAAGGCGCGGAGCCGATGGCGAACGACGAATTCTGGACGGTCGAGACCGACATCCTGATCCCGGCGGCGCTGGAAAACCAGATCACCGAGAAGAACGCGTCGAAGATCCGCACGAAGATCATCGTCGAAGGCGCGAACGGCCCGACGACGACCGCGGCCGACGACATCCTGAGCGCGAACGGCGTGCTCGTGATCCCCGACGTGATCGCGAATGCGGGCGGCGTGACGGTGTCGTACTTCGAGTGGGTGCAGGATTTCTCGAGCTTCTTCTGGACCGAAGACGAGATCAACCATCGCCTCGAGCGCGTGATGCGCGAAGCGTTCGCCGGCGTGTGGGCGGTCGCGGAAGAGCACAAGGTGTCGGTGCGTACGGCGGCGTTCATCGTCGCGTGCAAGCGCATCCTGATGGCGCGCGAAATGCGCGGCCTCTACCCCTGATCGGCGGCGCCGGCCGAACGCGGCCGGCGATCGCGATCGATCCATGACGCAATCCACCCGATTGCGTGCATGAACCCGCGCGGGCGGTGCCGAATCCGGCACCGCCCGCGCGCGCATGCGGAGCGCCCGAAGCCGGGAGGACGGCTTTCCGCGCGGCGATTCGTAGTGCGGTAAACAACCAGTACTTTCAGAAATATTACTTTGATACACTGGCGCGGGTTTTAGCCAAGGAGATGACCACAATGAAATACCACAAGGCAGTCCTGATGGTTGCAGCGCTCTGCGCGTTCGCAAGCGGCGCGCAAGCTCAGGAGACCGGCACGCTGAAGAAGATCAAGGACACGGGCGTGATCGCGCTGGGCCACCGCGAATCGTCGATCCCGTTCTCCTACTACGACCAGAACCAGCAGGTGGTCGGCTATTCGCGCGAGTTCCAGCTGAAGGTGGTCGACGCGGTGAAGAAGAAGCTGAACCTGCCGAACCTGCAGGTGAAGAACATCCCCGTCACGTCGCAGAACCGCATCCCGCTGGTGCAGAACGGCACGGTCGACATCGAATGCGGCTCGACGACGAACAACGCCGAGCGTCAGCAGCAGGCCGCGTTCTCCAACACGATCTTCGTGATCGGCACGCGCCTGATGACGAAGAAGGATTCGGGCGTCAAGGACTTCGCCGACCTGAAGGGCAAGACGGTCGTGACGACGGCCGGTACGACGTCGGAGCGTCTGCTGCGCAAGATGAACAACGACAAGCAGATGGGCATGAACATCATCAGCGCGAAGGATCACGGCGATTCGTTCAATACGCTCGAATCGGGCCGCGCGGTCGCGTTCATGATGGACGACGCGCTGCTCGCGGGCGAGCGCGCGAAGGCGAAGCAGCCGGGCGAATGGGTGATCGTCGGCACGCCGCAGTCGGAAGAAGCTTACGGCTGCATGATGCGCAAGGGCGATCCGGAGTTCAAGAAGGTCGTCGACGATGCGATCGCGCAAGTCGAGAAGTCGGGCGAAGCCGCGAAGATCTACGCGAAGTGGTTCGAGAATCCGATCCCGCCGAAGAACCTGAACCTGAACTTCCCGCTGTCCGATTCGATGAAGAAGCTGTACGCGAACCCGAACGACAAGGCGCTCGACTGATCACGCGTCACGGCCTGCGCGCGAGCGGCGGGCCGTCCGCGGCGACAGCCGCGTGACGGCAATCCGCACGCTCGGCGAGAACAGGCCGCCGATGCAGAATTGACGCTGACGAAACGGAAGAGGCCACGCTTCTTCCGTTTCTTTTTGCTGGAGTCTTGCCCATGTCATACCACTGGAACTGGGGCATCTTCCTGAGCCCCGTCTCGACCGGCGAGCCGACGACCTACTTCGGATGGCTGATGTCCGGCTTCTGGGTGACGATCGAGGTATCGCTCGTCGCCTGGGTCATCGCACTGATCGTCGGCTCGCTGTTCGGCGTGCTGCGCACGGTGCCGAACAAATGGCTGGCCGCGATCGGCACGGTCTATGTATCGATCTTCCGGAACATTCCGCTGATCGTGCAGTTCTTCATCTGGTACCTCGTCGTGCCGGAGTTGTTGCCCGCCTCGATCGGCACCTGGATCAAGCAGCTGCCGCCCGGCACGCAGTTCTTCACGGCGTCGATCGTCTGTCTCGGGCTGTTCACCGGCGCACGCGTGTGCGAACAGGTGCGCTCGGGCATCAACGCGCTGCCGAAGGGCCAGCGCGCCGCCGGTCTCGCGATGGGCTTCACGCAGTGGCAGACGTATCGCTACGTGCTGCTGCCGGTCGCCTACCGGATCATCGTGCCGCCGCTCACGTCCGAGTTCCTGAACATCTTCAAGAACTCGGCGGTCGCGTCGACGATCGGTCTGCTCGACCTGTCCGCGCAGGCGCGCCAGCTCGTCGACTACACCGCGCAGACTTACGAGTCGTTCATCGCGGTCACGCTCGCGTACGTGCTCATCAACCTCGTCGTGATGGGGCTGATGCGCTGGATCGAAGGCCGCACGCGGCTGCCCGGCTACATCGGAGGCAAGTGATGCATCAGTTCGACTGGAGTAGTATTCCCGGCGCGCTGCCGACGCTGTGGACGGGGGCGATCGTCACGTTCAGGATCACGCTGATCGCGATCGTGGTCGGGATCGTCTGGGGCACGCTGCTCGCGCTGATGCGCCTGTCGGGCGTGAAGCCGCTCGCATGGTTCGCGAAGGCCTACGTGACGGTGTTCCGCTCGATCCCGCTCGTGATGGTGCTGCTGTGGTTCTTCCTGATCGTGCCGCAGGTGCTGCAGGGCGTGCTCGGGCTGTCGCCGACGATCGACATCCGGCTCGCGTCGGCGATGGTCGCGTTCTCGCTGTTCGAAGCCGCGTATTATTCCGAGATCATCCGCGCCGGCATCCAGGCGGTGCCGCGCGGGCAGGTGAACGCGGCGTTCGCGCTCGGCATGAACTACGCGCAGGCGATGCGCCTCGTGATCCTGCCGCAGGCGTTTCGCGCGATGGTCCCGCTGCTGCTCACGCAGGCGATCGTGCTGTTCCAGGACACGTCGCTCGTGTACGTGATCAGTCTCGCGGACTTCTTCCGCACGGCCGCGAACATCGGCGATCGCGACGGCACGACCGTCGAGATGGTGCTGTTCGCCGGCGCCTGCTATTTCGTGATTTGCTCGGTGGCGTCTGCCCTCGTCAAAGGTCTCCAGAAAAAGGTCACAAGATGATTTCCATCAAGAACGTTTCGAAGTGGTACGGCCAGTTTCAGGTTCTCACCGACTGCACGACCGAAGTGAAGAAGGGCGAGGTGGTCGTCGTGTGCGGGCCGTCGGGCTCGGGCAAGTCGACGCTGATCAAGACCGTGAACGGCCTCGAGCCGTTCCAGCAGGGCGAGATCCTCGTGAACGGCCAGTCGGTCGGCGACAAGAAGACGAACCTGTCGAAGCTGCGCTCGAAGGTCGGGATGGTGTTCCAGCATTTCGAGCTGTTCCCGCATTTGTCGATCACCGAGAACCTGACGCTCGCGCAGATCAAGGTGCTCGGCCGCGGCAAGGACGAAGCGACCGAGAAGGGGCTGAAGCTGCTCGATCGCGTCGGCCTGAAGGCGCATGCGCACAAGTATCCGGGCCAGTTGTCGGGCGGTCAGCAGCAGCGTGTCGCGATCGCGCGCGCGCTGTCGATGGATCCGATCGCGATGCTGTTCGACGAACCGACGTCCGCGCTCGATCCGGAGATGATCAACGAAGTGCTCGACGTGATGGTCGAACTCGCGCAGGAAGGGATGACGATGATGGTCGTCACGCACGAGATGGGCTTCGCGAAGAAGGTCGCGCATCGCGTGATCTTCATGGACAAGGGCGCGATCGTCGAGGACGACCGCAAGGAAGACTTCTTCTCGAATCCGAAATCGGATCGCGCGAAGGACTTCCTCGCGAAGATCCTGCACTGAGCGGCGCCGCGTCCCTCGCGCGCAAACGACAAACCGCCCGGCCGCGCGCCGGGCGGTTTTTTTTCGTCCGCGCGCGGCTTACCAGCTGTACCGGTAGCCGACCTGCCCGACGATGCCGCGCCGGTAGTCGCCGCCGATGTTGCGCGCGTATTTGACGTTCGCGTACAGCGCACCGGACTTGCCGAAGCCGGCCGTGACGCCGAGGCCGAGCTCGTACCAGGTGCGGCCCAGATGCGTCGCGAACGGCGTGCCGCCGACGACGGTCTGGCCCGGCGACAGGAAGTCGCGCAGCACGTCGGCCGTGAAGTACGGCGTCGCCGCGCCGTCGCCCGCGCCCGCTTCCATGTTCGGCCGGAAGATCCGTACGCCGACGCGCCCGCGCAGGGCATTCGACGTCGTGCCCGACACGGCCGACACGTTGTCGCCGAAGCCGTTCAGCTTCAGGTACTGATACATCAGCTGCGCCTGCGGCTCGATCGCGATCGGCGTGCCGGCGATCGCGAACGGCTTGCCGACTTCCTGCGACAGCGCGACGCCGAAGCCGTTCTGCGACGCTTCGTTGCCGTAACTGTCGCGATAGCGGTTGCCGTAGTGCGTGACCTGTCCGACCGTGTCGAAGTACGTGCCGTCGGACAGATAGCGCGTCCAGTAGCCGCCGATGCTTTGCGCGTGCATCTGCACCGAGCCGGTCGAGGTCGACAGGTCCGCCGCGTCGGCGCGCGCGCGGTCGCTGAAGCTCGCGTGCGAGGTGCCGATCGTGGCCGTCACGCCGGCATGCGTGCTGCCGCCGTTCGGCGTCTGCTCGAGCGTCCAGTCCTTGCCGAGCTGGGCGAAGAAGGTGCGCTCGTCGGCCGCGAAGCGGCCCGCGTTCGCGTCGAGACTCTGGCCGCCGATGCGCCCCCACACGCCGTCGCGATTGCCCGGCTGCCGCTTCTCGACGTTGTAGACGTCGCCGACGCGTTCGTGCAGCTTGCCGAGCGTCGAGAAGCCGTAGTCGACGTTGAGCAGTGGCGTCAGCGCGTAGCCGGCCACGCCCGGGCGATACGCGAGATGGCTGCTGCCGCCGTCGCCGCCCGCGGACGGACCGACCGGATCGCCGGGGTCCGCCGGATCGAGTTGCGAGCGCAGATACCAGCCGTTCGCATCGCGCTGGCCGCCGCGGAACAGCCGGTATTCGTACGCGCCCGCCTGCACGGGGCCGGCGAGATGGAAGGCCGACGCGCTCGTCGTGCCGCCGTTCGCGGTGACGACGACCGGAATGCCGTCGCCGGTCGTCTGCGCGCCGGTGCCCGCGGTGTTCGCGATCTTCAGGCCCGTCGTGCCGGTCGCGCTGCCGCCGTCGACGACGACGCGGTCGGTCGGCGACGCATCCGCGCCGAGGAACGTGTTCAGCGCGATCGTGCCGCCGTTGCCGACGTAGCTGCCCGTCGTCAAGGTCTTGTAGCTGCCGGTCAGCGCCGGCGAGCCGGTCGGTGCGGCGAACGCGACCGTGCCAGCGTTCGTCAGGCTGCTCAGCACGGAACTTGCCGTCATGTTCCAGGTGCTCGTGCCGTCGACCGTCAGCGCGACCGGATCGATCCGGCCGGTCAGCGTCGTTCGCTCGGTCAGGAACACGTTGCCGATGCTCGACGCGTCGGAGACGATGTCGCCGCTCAGGTTCACCGCCGATGCGGTGAACGTCGTGCGGCTGCCGTTCGCGAGATCGAGCAGCGTGCCGTTGCCGGTCGTGACGACCGTGCCGTTGCGCACCGCGATGTCCGCGCTGCCGCCGCGCGCCGCGAACGCCGGGCCGCCCACGGCCGTGATGCTGCCGCCGTCGATCAGCACCGAACTCGTGGCGCCGCTCGCGAGCGTATCGGAGGTCGTCACGCCGGACGTCGCGCCCTTCAGCGTCGTGCCCGTCAGCGCGAGCGCGCTGCCGCCGTCCACCGTGGCGCCGTTGCCGGCCGCGCTCGCGATCGACGAGCCCGCATCGGCGAGGCGGCCGCCGCGCTGCGCGACGATGCCGTCGGCCGCGATGCCGCCGGTGCTCAGCTGCGTGCCCGACAGCAGCGCCGTCGTGCCGCCATCGACGACGATCGCATGCGCGCCGGCGCCGGCCGTCGCGACGGTCGACCCCGTCGCGTCGAGCGTCGAGCCTGCGCCCGATACGAACAGGCCACGCGCGCCGTCGCCGCCCGTGCGCACGACGGTCGCCGCGTCGGTCGCGATGCGCGCGCCGGCGCCGGTCGAATGAATGCCGTCCGCGCCGCTGCCCGTCGTGCCGATCCGCGTGCCGGTCAGCACGATCGTCGAATCGGTGCCGACGTTGTCGATCCCCTTGCCGGCGCCGCCGACCGCGATCGAGGTCGCGCCGGCCGCGATCCCGCCGCCGCTGACGGTGGCGTCGATCAGCACGCCGTCCGCGCTGCCGTTCGCGACGACGCTGCCTGCGCCGGACAGCGCGAGCGACGCGCCGGCGCCGGTCAGATGGACGCCCGCCACGCCGTCGTCGGCTTCGATCGTGCCTGCGTTGGCAAGCGTCGCCGATGCGCCTTCGACGCGCGCGCCGGTCCCGTTCGCGACGCGGATCGTCGACGTGTTGTTGACCGTGCCGAGCGTGCCCGCGACGACGCCGGTCGAACCGGCGCCCGTCAGCAGCACCGTGTTGCGGTTGTCGAGCGTGCCGAGCTGTTGCGCGACGAAGCCCGTCACGCCGGCCGTCGACGACGTCACGGCGGCATCGTTGGTCAGCCGCGTCGCGACCGCGGTGCCTGCCGGCGCGCCGGACAGGTCGTGCGGCTGACCGTCGACGATGCCGGCCGTCGCGCCGTTCGCATTCAGGTTGATCGTCGCGCCGGCGTCGATGGTGCCGGTCGCGCCGCCTTCGACGGCGATCGCGATACCGTTCGCGCCGTTCACGTTGTAGACCGCATTGCCGGTCGACAACGTGGTGCCCGCATCGGTCGCGACGACACCGCGCGCGCGTGCGCCGTCGACGTTCGTCGTCAGCGTGCCGGCCGCCGACCGGCCCGTGTACGCGGCACCGCCCGCGACGCGGAACAGCGTCGAATCGTCGGTGCCGACGCTCAGGTTCTGCGCGCCGACGTTGATCTTCGAGCCGGCGCCGTACGCGTAGAAGCCGATCTGGTTCGTGCCCGACACGAAGTGCGGCACGGCATTCGCGCCGACGTCGATGGTCGCGCCCGAGCGCGCGTGCACGCCGATCGCGCCGTTGCCAGTCAGGTTCAGCGTGCCGTCCAGTTTTGCCGCCGCGTTCGCCCCCTCGGCCCAGATGCCGTAGTTGCGCATGTCGGACGCGGGATCGATCGCGCCGGCGACGTCGATCGTGCCGGTCGACGTCGCCGACGTGGCGGTCGCGCCGTTGCCGACGACCATGATGCCGATCCCGTTCACGCCGTTCAGCGTGATCGTGCCGGTGTTCGTGACGGTCGCGGCCGTATCGGCGGCCAGCATCCCGACGTTCGCGAGCGGCGTGCCGGGCGCCGCGCCGTTGACCGCGATCGTGCCGGCATTGGTCAGCGTGCCCGCGTCCGAGCCGATGCTCGCCATCGCCGCGCCGTTCTGCGTGAGCGAGCCGATCACGATCGTGCCGCGGTTCGTCGCGGTGCCCGATGCGCCGAGCAGCACGCCGTACGCATGCGCGGACGACGCGACGTCGTTCACGGCTTCGGGCGCCGCGCCGTCATATTGCGCCGCGCGGCCGAGATAGATCGTGCCGCCGGCTTCGTTCGTGAAGCTGCCGCCGGCCGCGAAACCGCCGATCACCTGGCTGTCGAGCGTCGTCGCGTTGACGCCGACGTTGATCGTGCCGGCGTTCGACGCGGCCGCGCCGTCCGTCACGGCCACCGCGTAGTTCTGCAGGTCGGGGCGATTGCGGCCGTACGTCCATGCGCCGACGTTCATCACGCCGTTGTTCACGAAAGTCGTGCCGGCGCCGTTCGCGTACACGCCGTTGCCTTCGGTGTAGGCGTGAAAGGCGAAATTGTCCGGCTGCGCGCTGCCGCCGGTGTCGAAGTTGTCGCCGGACGCATAGCCGGACGAGATCGCGCCGTTGTTCACGCCGCTCGCGCCGCTCAGCAGCCGCACGAGCGTGAAGTCGCCCGACAGCCGGCCGTCGTTCACGAAGTGCGCGCCGTTGTCCGCGAGCACGGCCGAGCTCGATTCGACGAGGTTGGTGCCGCGGAAGTCGATCTGGCCGTCCTTGCCGATCTGCACGGTCGCGTTCGTGCCGGTGCCGTGCATCACCGACAGATGATCGGTCGGCAACGCGTTCTCGTCGCCGGGCGAGACGTTGTTCGCGTATTCGAAGGTCTGCGTCGACATCGTGACGGCCTGGCCGAACGCCGCGTCGTACGCGGCCTGCGAGCCGAGCGCGCCGCTCTGGATCGAGCGCACGAGAAAGTCGTTGTATGCGGCGAGCGACGTCGCGTCGTTGACGGTCCACCTGCTGCCGTCGAAGGCGGTGAAGGTACCCGCGTAGGTCGGCACGTCGAGCGCGACGCTGCCGAGCGGGCCGCCGTTCGCCAGATAGTCGCCGGTCGTGAACTGGATCTGGTTGCGCGAATGCCAGTTGATCGTGCTCGACGCGGTGCCGGTGCCGTCCGCGAGCGTCAGGTCGGTCTGCTTCGGCGCGATCGAAATCAGATTGCCGGGCGCCGACGGTGCGGCGGCCGGATCGCCGATCGACACGTCGAGCGTGCCGCCCGAGCGCTCGACCGTCCCGATGCGCGCGTTCACGTACTGGTTGCCGTTCACGTCGTGAAATACCGGCACCTCGTGCGCGCCGGCCGTCGACCCGACGAACACGGACGAATCGTAGGTGGCGACCGACGTATGCGCGCTCGTGATCGTATCGGGTGTGGCGACGCTTTGCGTCTTGCCGCCGAGCGACAGCAGCGGCTGGTTCGGGTTGCCGGATACGATGGTCGTGCTGCCGAACGGCAACTCCGTATAGCCGGAGTCGCCGGCCGCGCCGCTCCACGCGCCCGTCACGGCGACGGTGTCGCCGCCTGACACGGTCGCCGAGCCGACCAGGTTGTCGTTGACGGTCGGGCTGAAGGTGCCGAGTGCGCAGCTGCCGCCGCTCGCGACGCTTGTGCCGTCGCCGCAGCTCGATGCGTAGGCGTTGCCGGCCGCGAGCGCGGCAAGTGCGGCGCCGAGCGCCGCGATGCGCAGCGGCGAGCGGCAAGCGGCCCGGCGCGCGAGGCGGCCGGCACGATCAGTGGCGCTGCGCGCCTGCTTGCCGCGTGCGCGTGCGGTTTCCGCGACGGCGATCCAGCACCCCGATGTGTCGCTCCATATCGATCGAAATGAGTGATTCACGACATACCCCTCTTTCTTCTTTTGAAGTGATATTCACCGCGAAGCGGTGAAAGCGCATTCCACGGCGGGAAATGAGCGGGCGTGCGGCAGCAGTGGCTGCATCGTGCGCCAATCGCATTTCGTTACACCGGGGATGGGGCGAGTCTAACGATTGAAGCGGAGTGTGATTATCGGAAAAATTAAAATCGTGGCGATAATGCCGATTTTGTCAGATATTTTTGAATTGTGTGATTTGTCGAACGGAAGGCGTTGATGTTAAAGGACTTTGTCCTTTTTGTGAGGCGGAGGAGGAAAATCGCCGGATCGGTGGCGTCGCGCACTGTTCGGGAAAATTCTCCGCGCTAGAATGCGGGTTCGGGATTATATGGTTTTAAGGTCGGCTGTTTTTTTGTCGTGCGCGTGGAGTATTTTTATGCGCGAAATAGGGTAATGGCAAGAAAATAATATCGGTCGGCGCTTCGATAGGTCTTCCTGTCGCGCGGATGAAACGGCACCGCGTGAATGCGCGTTGTGTCGACGGGAATGGCCGCGGCTGCCCGATGGCGGCGCGGGCGCGCAGGGCCGCTCAGAAATCGATCGCGTCGTCCGGGTCGCCGTCGGCGGCGGTCGCGAGCGCCGCCGTGCGCGTCGTGCACGGCGCGGACGCCGACGGATCGAGCGACGGATTGCGCAGCTTCTCGAGCACGCGCTCCGGCACCGGAATCTGCATCCGCGCGGCGACGTCGCCGCACTGGAACATGATCAGCTCGCCGGGCTCGAAGGCCGTCCACACTTCATTGTCGGTGAGCGGCTGCGTCGCGATCACCGCGACGCGATCCTCGGGCGTCGTGTATTTCGCGAAGTCGATCGACAGGTCTTCGTCGACGAGATGCGCGGTCGAGAACGGCCAGCGGCGCACGAGGTAGTGCAGCCGCGTCGAGCAGTGCGCAAACAGCGCCTGGCCGTTCGACATCAGGAAATTGAACACGCCGTGATCGGTGATGCCGCGCGTGAGCTCGCCGACGCGCTCGAACAGTTCCGGCAGCGGCGGCTGCGCGCCGGGAAACGCCTCGCGCAGCCCCTGCATCAGCACGCAGAATGCCTTCTCGCTGTCGGTCGTGCCGACCGGCTGGTACACGCTGCGCTCGAGCTCGGGTTCGAAGTCCTGCAGATCGCCGTTATGCGCGAAGATCCAGTGCCGCCCCCACAGCTCGCGCATGAACGGGTGACTGTTCTCCAGCACGATATGGCCTTGCGTGGCCTTGCGGATATGCGCGATCGTGTTCTTCGACTTGATCGGATAGCGCTTGACCATTTCGGCGATCGGCGAGGTGGCCGATGCCTGCTGGTCGATGAACAGGCGGCACGCCTTGTCCTCGAAGAATGCGATGCCCCAGCCGTCGGCGTGGTGATCGGTGAGGCCGCCCCGGGCCGCGAACCCTGTGAAGGAGAATGTGACGTCCGTCGGCGCGGCGCAGTTCATTCCTAGGAGTTGGCACATTTTACTTGGGGCGGCAGACTGAAGCGGGGTAACGAACCGGGCGAACCCCCGGTACAATGCGGCTTCTAGCATATCACCGAGCCTCGAGCGGTAAAAAGCGGATTCCGCCGGCCGAAGGCCCCGTGTTGCGGTTTGCCGTCAGTCGCGGGCCGCGCACGCGCGGTCCGGCCCCGCCGATGCCGGCCCGTTCCTCACGAGCCCCCTATGACTGCCTCGAACGCTTCCTCCCCGGCGACGCTGTCGCTCGCCCGTCCCGACGACATGCACCTGCACCTGCGCGACGGCGAGATGCTGGCCGCCGTGCTGCCGCATACCGCCCGCCAGTTCGCGCGCGCGATCGTGATGCCGAACCTGAAACCGCCGGTGACGACCACCGCGCACGCGCAGGCGTACCGCGACCGCATCCTCGCCGCGCTGCCGGCCGGCATGGCGTTCGAGCCGCTGATGACGCTGTACCTCACCGACAACACGTCGCCGGACGAGATCCGTCGCGCGCGCGAAAGCGGCTTCGTGCACGGCGTGAAGCTGTATCCGGCCGGCGCGACGACGAACTCGGACCACGGCGTCACAGATCTCGCAAAGTGCGCGAAGACGCTCGAGGCGATGCAGGAAACCGGCATGCCGCTGCTCGTGCACGGCGAGGTGACCGATGCGTCGATCGACCTGTTCGATCGCGAGAAGGTGTTCATCGATCGCGTGATGACGCCGCTGCGCCGCGATTTCCCGGGCCTGAAGGTCGTGTTCGAGCACATCACGACGAAGGATGCCGCCGATTACGTGCGCGACGCCGATGCGGCGCCCGGCCTGCTCGGCGCGACGATCACCGCGCATCACCTGCTGTACAACCGCAATGCGCTGTTCGTCGGCGGCATTCGGCCGCATTACTACTGTCTGCCGGTCCTGAAGCGCGAAACGCATCGCGTCGCCCTCGTCGAAGCGGCGACGTCGGGCAACCCGCGCTTCTTCCTCGGCACCGACAGCGCGCCGCACGCGCGCGGCGCGAAGGAAGCCGCGTGCGGCTGCGCCGGCTGCTACACGGCGCTGCACGCGCTCGAGCTGTACGCGGAGGCGTTCGACCAGGCCGGCGCGCTCGACAAGCTCGAAGGCTTTGCGAGCTTCTACGGTGCCGATTTCTACGGGCTGCCGCGCAGTGCCGAGACGGTGACGCTGCGCCGCGAGACGTGGGAACTGCCGCGCGAGGTGCTGGCGGGCGACACGCCCGTCGTGCCGCTGCGCGCCGGCGAGACGCTCGGCTGGAAACTCGCATGACGCACGCGCCGCCGCGCGCGGCCGCCCAGGCGGGCGGCGACGGCGCGGCTGCGTTCGCGCGGATCGACTGGTCCGCGCCATGGCTCGCGCGCTTCGCGCGGCCGGGCCGCGCGGTGCAGGCGGCCGCGACGGTCGGCGCCGCCGCGCTGCTCGAGGCGCTGAACGACGCACTGCGCGACGGTGCACGCGTCACGGGCCGCGGCAAGCCGCTGCGCTTCGTGCCGCAGGCCGAGCTGCCGCCCGGCATCGCATACGAAACCCATATCGCCGAAACCGGCCGCGTGCCGACACGGCACAATCTTCACGACTTCTTCAATGCGCTCGTCTGGCTCGCGTATCCGCGCATCAAGGCCGCGCTGAACGCGCGCCAGGCTGCGGCGATCGACGCGGCGGGCGGCGTCGGACCGGTGCGCGGCACGCTGCGCGACGCGCTGACGCTGTTCGACGAGAATGCGGCGCTGTTCGTGACCGCCGATCGCACGCTCGCCGATGCGCTGCGCGCGTTCGACTGGCAGCGGCTGCTGGTCGCCGCGCGCGACGCGTGGGGCGCGCGCTGCGAGGCGCGGCTCGTCGGCCATGCGCTGCTCGAGAAGCTCGTCGCGCCGTACAAGTCGTGCACCGCGCACGTCTGGATCGTCGAGGTCGACGCCGACTATTTCTCCTGGCCCGACGCGCGGCGCGCCGAGCACGTCGACGCGCAGGTCGCCGCGATGCTCGCGACGCGCGCGCTGACGAGCCGCGATTTCTCGCCGCTGCCCGTGCTCGGCGTGCCGGGCTGGTGCGCGGCGAATGCCGATCCGGCGTTCTACGCGGATCCGGCCGTGTTTCGCAGCGGCCGCCGCACGCGAAAGGCGGCCGGCGGCGGCGCGCAGTGCTAGAATGCGCGTCGCAAAGCAGGCCAGGCAGTCGCGGCCTCGCCGCCTTCGGGCTGGCGGGGGCGAGGAAAGTCCGGACTCCACAGGGCAGGGTGATGGCTAACGGCCATCCGTGGCGACACGCGGAACAGGGCAACAGAAAGCAAACCGCCGATGGCCCGGCGCAAGCCGGGATCAGGTAAGGGTGAAACGGTGCGGTAAGAGCGCACCGCGGCGACGGCGACGTCCGCCGGCACGGTAACCTCCACCCGGAGCAATTCCAAGTAGGCAGGCGCGCATCTTCGGATGCAGGACGGGGCCCCCGTCTCGTCTGCGGGTAGGAAGCTTGAGCGCGTCAGCAATGGCGCGCCTAGAGGAATGGCTGCCACGCAGCGTGCGCTTCGGCGCGCGGTGTGCACAGAATCCGGCTTATCGGCCTGCTTTGCCGCTCGAATGCAAAGGGCCGGCGCTCCTGACGGAACGCCGGCCCTTTTTTCATGCGCGTGCGCTGCTTACGCGGCGACGATGTCGAACGAGTGCGTGAGTTCGGCCGTCTTCGCGATCATGATCGACGCCGAGCAGTACTTGTCGTGCGACAGGTTGATCGCGCGCTCGACCGTTGCCGGATTCAGGTTGCGGCCCGTGACGGTGAAGTGGAAGTGGACCTTCGTGAACACCTTCGGATCTTCGCTCGCGCGCTCGGCCTTCAGCGTCACCGAGCAGCCCGTGACGTCCTGGCGGCTTTTCTTCAGGATCAGCACGACGTCGTACGCGGTACAGCCGCCGGTGCCGACCAGCACCATCTCCATCGGCCGCGGCGCGAGGTTATGGCCGCCGCCTTCCGGCGCGCCGTCCATCGCGACGAGGTGGCCGCTGCCGGTCTGTGCCGAAAACGCCATCCCGTCCTGACCCATCCAGCTTACTTTGCATTCCATGCTTGCGCTCCCGCGTTGCCTGATTCGAATTCGATCCGGCATTGTAGCCCGGCGCGCAACGGTCGGCTGACGCACTGCACGGGGCGAAACGGTGCGTTCTCGATCGCGGGAGGAAGGGCGCTCGCGGCGCCGTTTTCCCTGTCGACTTTAGGGGTTTTACTCTAGATGCGTGCGTTCGGGCTCCCCCGATGCTGGAAGCAACTTATTGATTTGACGGAGAAAGTTCGTATGTCGCCAAGCCGCTCGATGATTTCATATCGTGGTGGTCGATTTCGTAATGCAAATTTTCTTGTGAAGTCGGCAGGCCGTTCGTATAATGCGACTCATTGGTTGTCGCGCTGCGGCAACCTCCGAATGTCTCCTCCACCCTCCTCCTAAGGTGGATTAAGCCCGAACCAGCCGTTCGGGCTTTTTTTCGTCTCATGCAAACAGCGGCGCACGGCTTGCGCGCGCCGACAGCGTCAGGCGGGCTGCCGGGCCGTCGGCTGCGACGCCGCGTCGGGCGGTGCGGACGACGTCGGTGCGGCGGGTGCGGACGCATGCGCGGCCGACGCATGCGCGCGACCGTGTGCGCAGAAATGGCGAACGCGCTCGCGCACGGCGCGCAGGCGCGCGATCCGGTCCTCGGCGTGGGCGGCGCGCGCTTCGGCGATGCGTGCGTCGAGCGCATCGAGCTTCGCGTCGCAGCCGGTGCGGGCGAGGGCGGCCGGCGCCGCTGCGGCCAGCAGCGCGGCCGCGAACAGGTAGATCGGTCGTTGTTTCATCATGCTGTTTGTTGTTCTGGATGGTCGGCCGGCCGCCGCGCGGCCAGCTCGTGTGCCGCGCGCGACCGGATGCGCCGGCCCGGCGCTCGGTTCGCCGGGAAAACGGGGCACGGAGCGGATTTTGGCCCATTTCGCGCGCGCCGCACACGGGGCGCGGATTCCCTTTGACCGCGCAGCCGCATTTCCTTTATAATTCAGGGCTTTTCCGCATTCATGCCCACGGAAAAAGAACAGGGAGAGCCTGCACCGCGCCTCGAAGCGCACACAGACAAGCAGGAAGAACACATCGGGCAAAGCAATTTTTTTGGATCGATCATGAAGACGTTTTCCGCAAAAGCCCATGAGGTGACGCGCGAATGGTACGTGATTGACGCGACGGATAAGGTTCTCGGCCGTGTCGCCAGCGAAGTGGCACGCCGTCTGCGCGGCAAGCACAAGCCTGAGTTCACCCCGCACGTCGACACCGGTGATTTCATCATCGTCATCAACGCGAGCAAGTTGAAGGTCACGGGCAACAAGACTCTGGACAAGAAGTACTACCGTCACTCGGGCTACCCGGGCGGTATCTATGAAACGACGTTCGGCAAGATGCAGGAACGCTTCCCGGGCCGTGCGCTCGAGAAGGCGGTCAAGGGCATGCTGCCGAAGGGCCCGCTCGGCTACGCGATGATCAAGAAGCTGAAGGTCTACGCAGAAGCGACGCATCCGCACTCGGCTCAACAGCCGAAGGCGCTCGAGATCTAAGGGGAGCCCACATGATCGGTAACTGGAACTACGGTACGGGCCGCCGCAAGAGCGCAGTCGCTCGTGTCTTCATCAAGGCTGGCAAGGGCGACATCATCGTCAACGGCAAGCCCATCGCTGACTACTTCGCACGTGAAACGTCGCTGATGATCGTGCGTCAGCCGCTGGAACTGACGAACCACGCTCAAACGTTCGACATCAAGGTGAACGTGTCGGGCGGCGGCGAAACGGGTCAGGCAGGCGCAGTGCGTCACGGCATCACGCGCGCGCTGATCGACTACGACGCGACGCTGAAGCCGGCCCTGTCGAACGCAGGCTTCGTCACGCGTGACGCGCGTGAAGTCGAGCGTAAGAAGGTCGGTCTGCACAAGGCACGCCGCGCCAAGCAGTTCTCGAAGCGTTAATTCCGCTTCATGGCCGCGCCGCTTGCGGGCGGCGCCCGCCGGAAAAACCGCCAGCTTTCGCGCTGGCGGTTTTTTTATGCGCGCGTGCCGGACGGGCCGTCGCCGCGGCGCGCCAGGCCCGGCGTGGCGAAATCGACAAGAACCTGTTGATTTCATGGACTTCAGCACGATCTTCTGATCGGCCCTACAATAGCGGCTAAAGCTTTTTGGAGAGTTCGCATGAACGCTGTTACCGAATCCGCAGCAACGACCACCGAAATGCCGGCTCCGTTCGTCTTCACCGACGCCGCGGCCGACAAGGTCAAGCAATTGATCGACGAAGAGGGCAATCCCGACCTGAAGCTGCGCGTGTTCGTGCAAGGCGGCGGCTGCTCGGGCTTCCAGTATGGCTTCACGTTCGACGAGGAAGTCAACGAGGACGACACCGTGATGAACAAGAACGGCGTCCAGCTGCTGATCGACTCGATGAGCTACCAGTATCTGGTCGGCGCCGAGATCGACTACAAGGACGACCTCAACGGCGCCCAGTTCGTGATCAAGAACCCGAACGCCACGACCACCTGCGGGTGCGGCTCGTCGTTCTCGGTCTGATCGCACGATCGCGCCTTTCCGGTTCGCCGGAACGAAAAACGGGGCTTCATGCCCCGTTTTTTATTGTCGCGTGCGCGCGCGTCGGCGCGCCTCAGCGCGGGTAGAGCGCACCGAGTACGCGCTCGCCGGCCGCGCCCGTTACCGCCGGCAGATTGCCGGGCTCGCGTGCGACGAAGCGATACGCGAGCCAGGCGAACGCGAGCGCCTCGACCTGCTGCGGCGGCACGCCGAGCGTGGCGGTCGTGTCGACGGCGGCCGGCACGCCGGCATCGCGCAGCGCGCGCGACAGCGCGTCGAGCAGCACCGGATTGCGTGCACCGCCGCCGCATACGAACACCGCGCGGCAGTCGGGCGCATGCCGCGCGATCTCGCGCGCGACCGACACCGCGGTCAGCGCGGTCAGCGTCGCCTGCACGTCTTCGGGCGAGACCTGCGCGAAGGCGGCGAGCTTCGCGTCGAGCCACGCGGGATTGAACAGATCGCGCCCCGTGCTTTTCGGCGGCGGCGCGGCGAAATACGGCTCGTCGAGCAGCGTATCGAGCAGGGCCGCGTGCACGGTGCCGCGCGCGGCGAACTTCCCGCCGTCGTCGTACGGCTTGCCGAGGTGGCGCGTCGCCCATGCGTCGATCAAGGCGTTTGCGGGGCCGCAGTCGAAGCCGCGCACGTCGCCGCCGTCGGCCGGCAGGATCGTGATGTTGCTGATACCGCCGAGATTGCAGACGACGCGCGTCTCGCCCGGCGCGCCGAACACCTTCGCATGGAACGCGGGCGCGAGCGGCGCGCCGTGGCCGCCCGCGGCGACGTCGCGGCTGCGGAAGTCGGCGATCACGTCGATATGCGCGAGCTCGGCGAGCAGCGCCGGATTGTTCAGCTGCCGCGTGTAGCCGCGCTCCGGACGGTGCCGCACAGTCTGGCCGTGCACGCCGATCGCGCGCACGTCGTCCGGCGCGAGGCCGGCCGAGCGCAGCAGTTCGTGGCAGCACACCGCATAGCGCGCGACGATGGCGTTGGCGGCGAGCGACTCGCGCTCGATCTCGTTGTCGCCGGGCTGCTGCAACGCGAACAGCGCATCGCGCAGCGACTGCGCGAAACCGACGCAGGCCTGCGCGAGCACGACCGGCGCGCTGCCGGCGGCGAAACGCACGGCGACGCCGTCGACGCCGTCCATGCTGGTGCCGGACATCAGGCCGAAGTAGATGCCGTCGGCCGGATGGGCGGTTGGCGGATGTCGTTGCGGCACGTTGCGGTTCTCCTGAAGCATGTCGCGCGGGCACGATCCGCGCGCGTTGCGCCGATTATCCGCGCAACGCGGCGCGCCGTTAAGCGACGCGCGCGCAAGTTATGGGAAAATCCCTGTTTTTGCGACATTCTTCCTGGCACCGATGAGCACCGAACCCAGTTCCAAGCCCGTTTTCCCGATCACCGACGAAGTCCGGCATGCGCTCGCCGTCACGAAGCGCGGCGTCGACGAGCTGCTGATCGAGGAAGAGTTCGCGCAGAAGCTCGCGCGCAGCGCGGCCACCGGCAAGCCGCTGCGCATCAAGCTCGGCCTCGACCCGACGGCGCCCGACATCCATATCGGCCACACGGTCGTGCTGAACAAGATGCGTCAGCTGCAGGATCTCGGCCATACGGTGATCTTCCTGATCGGCGATTTCACGTCGCTGATCGGCGATCCGTCGGGCCGCAACGCGACGCGTCCGCCGCTCACGCGCGAGCAGATCGAGGCGAACGCGAAGACCTACTTCGAGCAGGCTGCGCTCGTGCTCGACCGCGACAAGACCGAGATCCGCTACAACAGCGAATGGTCGATGCCGCTCGGTGCGGACGGGATGATCAAGCTCGCGTCGCGCTACACGGTCGCGCGCATTCTCGAGCGCGAGGACTTCACGAAGCGCTTCCAGGGCGGCGTGCCGATCTCGATCCACGAGTTCCTGTACCCGCTGATGCAGGGCTACGACTCGGTCGCGCTGAACGCCGATCTCGAGCTCGGCGGCACCGACCAGAAGTTCAACCTGCTGGTCGGCCGCGAACTGCAGAAGCAGTACGGCCAGGAACAGCAGTGCATCCTGACGATGCCGCTGCTCGAAGGGCTCGACGGCGTCGAGAAGATGTCGAAGTCGAAGGGCAACTACGTCGGCATCAGCGAGAAACCGACCGACATGTTCGGCAAGCTGATGAGCATCTCGGACACGCTGATGTGGCGTTATTTCGAACTGCTGTCGTTCCGCAGCATGGACGAGATCGCCGGCTTCAAGCGCGAAGCCGAAGGCGGCCGCAACCCGCGCGACTTCAAGGTGATGCTCGCGCAGGAAATCGTCGCGCGCTTCCATTCGCAGGCCGATGCCGAGCGTGCGCTGGAAGACTTCAACCACCGCGCGAAGGGTGGCGTGCCGGACGACATTCCGTCGGTCTCGCTCGCCGGTGCGCCGCTCGCGATCGGCCAGCTGCTGAAGCAGGCGGGGCTCGTGCCGTCGACGAGCGAAGCGCTGCGCAACATCGAGCAGGGCGGCGTGAAGATCGACGGCACGACGGTGTCCGACAAGGGCCTGAAGGTCGACGCCGGCGAATACGTCGTGCAGGTCGGCAAGCGGCGTTTCGCGCGCGTGACGCTCGCTGCATGATCGCGCTGATCCAGCGCGTGAAGCGCGCCGACGTGCGCGTCGGCGAGCGCGTGACGGGCGAGATCGGCGCCGGCCTGCTTGCGCTCGTGTGTGCCGAGCGCGGCGACACCGAGGCCGCGGCCGACAAGCTGCTCGCCAAGGTGCTCGGCTACCGCGTGTTCAGCGACGCGGCCGGCAAGATGAACCTGCCGGTGTCGAATATCGACGGCGCAGGCCGTGCGGGCGGGCTGCTGCTCGTCTCGCAATTCACGCTCGCGGCCGACACCAACAGCGGGCTGCGGCCGAGCTTCACGCCGGCCGCGCCGCCCGACGAGGGCGCGCGGCTGTTCGACTATTTCGTGGCCGCCGCGCGTGCGCGTCACCCGATCGTCGAAACCGGCGAATTCGGCGCCGACATGCAGGTGTCGCTCGTCAACGACGGCCCCGTGACGTTCTGGCTGCAAGTGCGGCCCTGATTCCCCGCCGGAGACGCCTCGCGATGGCTACCACCCAGATCCTCTTCATCCGCCATGGCGAAACGGCCTGGAACCGCATCAAGCGGATACAGGGCCACATCGACATTCCGCTTGCCGACACGGGGCTCGCGCAGGCGCAGCGGCTCGCCGTGCGCCTCATGCGCGAAGCGCGCGACGGGGCACGCATCGATGCGGTCTATTCGAGCGACCTGATGCGCGCGCAACAGACCGCGCAGCCGTTCGCCGCTGCGCTCGGCCTGCCGCTGCTGCTGCGCGAGGGGCTGCGCGAGCGTGCGTACGGCGTGTTCCAGGGGCACGACAGCGCCGAGATCGAAACGCTGTTTCCGGACGCATATGCGGAATGGCAGACGCGCGATCCCGGCTTTGCGCCGGAAGGCGGCGAGTCGCAGCGCGCGTTCTATCACCGCGTGCTGCATGCGCTCGAGCCGATCGTCGCCGCGCACCCGGGCGGGCGGATCGCATGCGTCGCGCACGGCGGCGTGCTCGACTGCGTGTATCGCTTCGCGAACGGCCTCGACCTGGCGGCGCCGCGCAACTATCCGCTGCTGAATACGAGCATCAACGTCGTCGATTACGTCGACGGCCGCGCGCATGTCGTCCAGTGGGGCGACATCGCGCATCTCGACGCGCCGAGCGACGACGACGGGTATCGCAAGGTGCTGTGATCGCGTGTGCGCGTGGGCGTGCGCATCGCGTGACTGCGCGGCGGGTCGTGCGTTGTAGTGCAGCGCGCGTGTGCGGTTACTGCACTTACGGCGTTTGTCGGCTTGTCCGCTTGTCGGCCGCGATCGGCGGACGCAGCTTGTCGAGTTCCTGATTGCCGTTCTTCTTGCCGCGGTGTCTTGCGTTCGTGCGTCGGTGCTTCTGCGCGCCGCGCCGGTCTTGCCGTCGATCGCCGGATCGATCGCCATCAATCACTATGCGGGCCGAGGCTCTCCACACCACCGCATTCGCTTCATCGCCATCAGCCTTGATTCGACGGCGGACGATCGGGCGGCACGGCCGTCGCAGCCGTCGCGCGGCGTCGCGCGCGTTTGGACACGCCGTTCACGAGCGCCCACCGCAGCACGGGCGCGACGGCGCGCACGCCGGGGCGGACCACCGCGCGGCGCAGCGGCGCGAACGTCGACACGCCGAGCATCTGCTGGGCCCACGGCGGCAGCAGGTCGACGCCGGCCTGCATCACGAGTGTCGCGGCGGGCCGCAGCATCGGTGAGGCGAGCGGCGCGTTCAGCAGGATGCGCATCACCTCGAAGGTTCGCGGCCCGGCCTCGAGCTCGGGACGCATCCGCGCGAGATACGCGTCGATTTCCGCGCGCGAGCGCGGAATGCCGGTCGCGCCGAGCCGCTCGGCGACCTGCGCGGTCTCCGCATAGTAGCGATCCTGCAGTTCGCCCGGCAGCGCGGGGTTCACGTAGCGCAGATGCGCGGCGAGAAAGCTCGACACCTCCGCGACATGCACCCAGGTCAGCAGCGCGGGATCGTCCGCGCGATAGGGGCGGCCGTCCGGTGCCGTGCCGGCGACGCGTGCATGGATCGCCTTCACGCGTTCGATCAGCGCCAATGCATCGCGGCGATTGCCGAACGTCGTGCCGGAAATGAACGTCGCGGTGCGCCGCAGGCGGCCGAGGATGTCGGTGCGAAACGACGAATGATCCCAGACGCCCGCAAGCGCGAGCGGGTGCAGCGCCTGCAGCAGCAGCGCGCAGATGCCGCCCGTCATCATCGACGTGAAATCGGCATGCACGCGCCAGCAGACCGCGTCGGGGCCGAACAGCCCCGGATCGCCGGGCGGCGACGAATAGTCGAGCGTCGGGCCGCTGCCGGTGGTCAGATGCGTGACGCCCGCGGCGACCCGCTTGCGGATCTGTTCGATCCACCGCGAGCTGCCGGCGGTAGAAGGCGGAGCGCTGTGCGGTGTCGTCATGGCGGGCCGGGTGTCGGGCCGTGCGTTACTGCGCGTCCGGCGTGTCCCAGATGCTTTGCACGGGACTGCCGGCGTCGGGCGCGGCCAGGCCGAAGTGGCGGTACGTGAGGAGCGTCGCGACGCGGCCGCGCGGCGTGCGCTGCAGGAAGCCCTGCTGGATCAGGTACGGTTCGAGCACGTCCTCGATCGTGTCGCGCTCTTCGCCGATTGCGGCGGCGAGGTTGTCGATGCCGACCGGGCCGCCGTCGAACTTGTGCAGGATCGCTTCGAGCAGCTTGCGGTCCATCAGGTCGAAGCCGACCGGATCGACGTCGAGCATCGCGAGCGCCGCGTCGGCGATCGCTGCCGTGATCTGGCCGTCGGCCTTCACTTCCGCGTAATCGCGCACGCGGCGCAGCAGCCGGTTCGCGATCCGCGGCGTGCCGCGCGAGCGCTTCGCGATTTCGAGCGCGCCGTTCGGATCGATCTGCGCGTTCAGCAGCGACGCCGAGCGCTGCACGATGCGCGACAGCTGATCGGCATCGTAGAACTCGAGGCGCGCGACGATCCCGAACCGGTCGCGCAGCGGATTGGTCAGCATGCCCGCGCGCGTGGTCGCGCCGACCAGCGTGAACGGCTGCAGATCGAGCTTCACGCTGCGCGCGGCCGGCCCTTCGCCGATCATGATGTCGATCTGGTAATCCTCGAGCGCCGGATACAGGATTTCCTCGACGACCGGCGACAGCCGGTGGATTTCGTCGATGAACAGCACGTCGTTGGCTTCGAGGTTCGTCAGCAAGGCCGCGAGGTCGCCCGCGCGCTCGAGCACGGGGCCCGAGGTCTGACGCAGGTTCACGCCCATCTCGCGCGCGATGATGTGCGCGAGCGTGGTCTTGCCGAGACCCGGCGGCCCGAACAGCAGCACGTGATCGAGCGGCTCGCGGCGGCGCTTGGCGGCCTCGATGAAGATTTCGAGCTGGCCGCGCACCTTTTCCTGGCCGACGTAGTCGTCGAGCTGGCGCGGCCGCAGCGCGCGTTCGAACACCTCCTCGTGCGACGAGGCGGGCGTGGCGGCAATGATCCGCTCGGCGGCGAGTTTGTCGGTTTCAATCATGCGGCCATTGTACCGCGCGGCGTGGCGCGGCCAACCTGGCCGAACGGCCGACTGTCGCGCGCGCCGACGCCGCGCGACACTGGATGCGACGGGCCGTTACGCCTTGGAAAGCGCCTTCAGCGCGAGCTTGATGCCTTCGGACACGCCGGTGCCGGCCGGCACGTTCTTGATCGCCGCGAGGCCTTCCTTTTCGGAATAGCCGAGCGCGAGCAGCGCGTTGAGGATGTCGGTCGCGTGGTCGGACGCCGACGCGGCGCCGGCCAGTGCACCGAGGTCCGCGCCGAGCTTGCCTTTCAGTTCGAGCAGCAGGCGCTCCGCGGTCTTCTTGCCGATGCCGGGCAGGCGCGTGAGGCGCGCGGCGTCCTGCATCGTCACGGCCTGCGCGAGCTCCTGCACGCTCATGCCGGACAGCACGGCGAGCGCCATGCGCGCGCCGATGCCGGTGATCTTCAGCAGCTCGCGGAAGGTCGTGCGCTCCTGCGGCGTGAGAAAGCCGTACAGCAGGTGCGCGTCCTCGCGCACGATCTGCTGCGTGAGCAGGACGACGCGCTCGCCCGTCTGCGGCAGGTTGTAGAAGGTGCTCATCGGCACGTCGATTTCGTAGCCGACGCCGTTGCAGTCGACGAGCAGGTGAGGCGGATTCTTTTCGAGCAGGATGCCGGCGATGCGACCGATCATGGATGGCGGGATGCGAGGAAGAAAGCGCGAGTGTAGCGCACGTGCGGCGCAAAGCCGATGGTTCGGCGCGGCGGGCGGCGCCACGGCGCGGCAGCGGCGCGATGCGGCGCGAACGCGCGACGCCGGGTGCCGAGCGGTCGCGCCGGTTGCGGGCGGCCGGCCGTTCGCCGGCGCATGCCGGCGGTGCGCTCCGTGCCGCTCAGCCGACGAGCCGGCCGCGGCGCAAGCGCAGGCCTTTCTGCGCGAGCGCCGGCGCGAGACCGCCGAGCGTGCTCAACGTATTGCCGCCGTGCGCATGGCAGATCGCGATGCCGAGCGCGTCGGCCGCATCGCTGCCGGGCTGGCCGCTCAGGCTCAGCAGCCGCGTGACCATCTCCTGCATCTGCGCCTTCGTCGCGCGGCCGTAGCCGACGATCGCCTGCTTCAGCTGCAGCGCGGTGTATTCGGCGACGGGCAGTCCGCCCGATACGAGCCCGCAGATCGCGGCGCCGCGCGCCTGGCCGAGCAGCAGCGTCGACTGCGGGTTCACGTTGACGAACACTTTTTCGATCGCGGCCTGGTCCGGCGCGTGTTCGCGTACGAGCGTCGAGACGCCCGCGAAGATCGTGCCGAGGCGCGTGGCCAGATCGGCCGTCGGCGTGCGGATCACGCCGCTCGCGACATAGGCGAGCTGATGGCCGCTGACGTCGATGACGCCGAAGCCGGTGACGCGCAGGCCGGGGTCGATGCCGAGAATTCGCATGTGAAGAGGGAGTTGCGTGATGCAGCGATACTACAACGAAAGGGGCAGGGTGCCGTCGCCGCACGCGGCGCAGCGATGCGCACCCCACGTTCGCGCGAGGCGCGGTACAGGTGCCGTCGCGTACGGCCGGCCGCTCATGCGCCGCGCAATAAAAAACCCGGCGGGTGCGACGCCGCCGGGCATGGGCGCAGCGGCCGCGCGGGCCGCTTGCGGGCGATCAGTGACGGAAGTGGCGCACGCCCGTCAGGATCATCGCGATGTTGTGCTCGTCGGCTGCCGCGATCACTTCGTCGTCGCGCACCGAGCCGCCCGGCTGGATCACGCAGGTCGCGCCTGCCGCGACGACCACGTCCAGACCGTCGCGGAACGGGAAGAACGCATCCGACGCGACGGCCGAACCGGCCAGCGTCAGGCCCGCGTTCTGCGCCTTGATGCTTGCGATGCGCGCGGAGTCGACGCGGCTCATCTGGCCGGCACCGACGCCGAGCGTCATGCCGTTGCCGCAGAACACGATCGCGTTCGACTTCACGTACTTCGCGACGCGCCACGCGAACAGCAGGTCGTCCATCTCCTTCGGCGTCGGATGACGCTTCGTGACGACGCGCAGCTCGTGCGGCTGCACGTTCTTCGCATCGAGCGACTGCACGAGCAGACCGCCGCCGACACGCTTCAGGTCGAACGCGTTATGGCCTTCGCCCAAGGCGATCTCGAGCAGACGCACGTTCTGCTTCGCGGCGAACACCTGCTTCGCGGCATCGGTGAACGACGGCGCGATCAGCACTTCGACGAACTGCTTGGCGACGGCCTGCGCCGCGGCTTCGTCGACTTCGCGGTTGAACGCGATGATGCCGCCGAACGCCGACGTCGGGTCGGTCTGGAACGCCTTCGCGTACGCATCGGCCGAGTCGTTGCCGACCGCGACGCCGCACGGGTTCGCATGCTTGATGATCACGCACGCCGGCGCGTCGAACGTCTTCACGCATTCCCACGCCGCGTCCGAATCGGCGATGTTGTTGTACGACAGTTCCTTGCCCTGCAGCTGGCGGTAGTTCGCGAGCGCGCCGGCCGGCGTGACGATGTCGCGATAGAACGCCGCGCTCTGGTGCGGGTTCTCGCCGTAGCGCAGGTCCTGCACCTTCTCGTACGCCATGTTCAGCGTCGCCGGGTACGCATTGCGCGAGCCGTGCCTCAGTTCGTCGGTCAGGCTCGTCAGGTAGTTCGTGATCGCGCCGTCGTATTGCGCGGTGTGCGCGAACACCTTGGTCGCAAGGCGGAAGTTGGTCGCGTAGCCGACCGTGTTGCCGTTCGCCTTCATTTCGTCGAGCACGACCGCGTAGTCGGCCGGATCGACGATCACCGTCACGTCGCGGTGGTTCTTCGCGGCCGAGCGCAGCATCGTCGGGCCGCCGATGTCGATGTTCTCGATCGCATCGGCGAGCGTGCAGTCGTCCTTCGCGATCGTCGCGACGAACGGATACAGGTTCACGACGAGCAGGTCGATCGTCGGGATGTCGTGCGCTTCCAGCGCCTGCATGTGCTCGGGCAGATCGCGACGCGCGAGGATGCCGCCGTGCACCTTCGGATGCAGCGTCTTCACGCGCCCATCGAGCATTTCCGGAAAGCCCGTGTAGTCGGCCACTTCGGTGACGGGCAGGCCCGCGTCGGCGAGCAGTTTCGCGGTGCCGCCCGTCGACAACAGCTTGACGCCGAGGTCGGACAGCGACTTCGCGAAGTCGACGATGCCGGTCTTGTCGGAAACGGAAATGAGCGCTTGCTTGATCATGATGGAACCACCAATAGCCAGGGAAACGGGGACGGGGCGGCCGACTACAGCAGGCCGTGCTGCTGCAGCTTCTTGCGCAGCGTATTGCGGTTGATGCCGAGGTACTCGGCGGCGAGCGACTGGTTGCCGCCCGCCTGTTCGAGCACGACCTCGAGCATCGGCTTTTCGACGCAGGACATCACCATTTCATAGACGTCGTGCGGATTGGAGCCGTCTAGATCCCGGAAATACACGTCCAGGCTCTCGCGGACACATTGTTCGATGTTGTGCTTGCTCATGCTGCTAACTGGTTATGGTCGTCCGGCTCGCCCTGACCGTTTTCGTCGTCGTCGACGTAGACGAGGTGGTCCGACAGCGCCTTTTGCGCGTCGAAGAACGCATTGACGGCGGCGAGCTGCTCGCGGGTGGAATCGAGCGTGTTCATCCGGTGCCGGAACGCGTTGGCACCGGAAAGGCCGCGAGTGTACCAGCCGATGTGCTTGCGCGCAGTACGGACGCCGGTGAATTCGCCGTAGAACGCGTAGTGGTCTTCCAGGTGCTCGTTCATCACCTGCTGGATCTCGTCGATGCGCGGCGGCGGCAGCAGCTCGCCCGTTTGCAGGAAATGATCGATTTCACGGAACAGCCACGGCCGGCCTTGCGCGGCACGACCGATCATCAGCGCGTCGGCGCCTGTTGCCTCGAGCACGGCCTTCGCCTTCGCGGGCGACGTGATGTCGCCGTTCGCGACGACCGGAATGCGCACGGCCGCCTTCACGGCCGCGATGGTTTCGTATTCGGCCTCGCCGCGGTACAGATCGGCGCGCGTGCGGCCGTGCACGGTGAGCATCGAGATGCCGGCGGCCTCGGCGAGCCGCGCGATCGTAATCGCGTTCTTGTGCTCGCGGTCCCAGCCGGTGCGGATCTTCAGCGTGACGGGCACCGCGTCGGGCCCCGTGCCGACGGCCGCGACGACGGCCTCGACGATCCGCTGCACGAGCGGCTCGTTCTGCAGCAGCGCGGAGCCGGCCGCCACGTTGCAGACCTTCTTGGCGGGGCAGCCCATGTTGATGTCGATGATCTGCGCGCCGTTGTCGACGTTGTAGCGCGCGGCTTCAGCCATCATCGCCGGATCGGCGCCCGCGATCTGCACCGCGATCGGCTCGACCTCGCCCGCGTGGTTCGCGCGACGCATGGTCTTCGCGCTCTTCCAGAGCTGCGCGTTGGACGCGACCATCTCGGACACCGCGTAGCCGGCGCCGAGCTTCTTGCAGAGCTGGCGGAACGGACGATCCGTCACGCCGGCCATCGGCGCGACGAACAGGTTGTTACGCAATACGTGAGAGCCGATAACGGGCATCGCAATGGCACCGCCCGCGGCACGCGCGGGCATCGAAAGGGCGGAGGGAAAACGCGCATTTTACCGTATTCCCAACCCCCGCCGATTTGACCCGGTTTGTGCGGGCGCACACCGGCGCACGCCGGCGTGCGCTGCGCGCCGCGCGCGTCAGCCGCGCTGGCCGAACATCATCTGCCGCGCGATCGCCTTCTTCAGCGGCGGCACGAATTCGAGCGCGGTGAGCGCCGCGCCGCGCAGCAGCGGCAGCGGGCCGGCATCGATCGTAAACAGCCGCGCGAGCGTGTCGGTCGCGCCGATCGTGAGCCGCCGGTCGAGCGCGCGGCGCGCGTTGAAGGTCGCGAGCGCGGTCGCGTCGAACCCCTGCGTCGACAGCACGTCGACGAGCGTGTGCGCGTCGCGCAGCCCGAGGTTCAGCCCTTGGCCCGCGACCGGGTGCAGCGTCTGCGCGGCATTGCCGACGATCGCGATGCGGCCCTTGACGAGCGTCTGCGCGACGTTCAGCCCGAGCGGGAACGACGCGCGGCCCGCGATCGCGACGAAGCTGCCCATGCGCTCGCCGAACGCGATCCCGAGTTCGCGCAGGAAGGCGTCGTCGGGCAGCGCCGCGCGGCGCGCCGCCTCGTCGGGCGCGCAGCACCAGACGAGCGCATAGTCGGCCTGCCGCGGGCCGCCGAGCGGCAGCAGCGCGAGCGGGCCTTCGTGCGTGAAGCGCTCCCACGCGACGTTCGGCCGCGGCGACGACACCGTCACGGTGCCGACGATCGCGGTCTGGCCGTAGTCGCGTCGATGCTTGCCGGCGTCTGCCTGCTGCTCGTGGAACAGCCCACCTTCCGCATTCACGACGATGCGCGCGCGCAGTACGCGTTCGCCGTGCGGCCCGTCGAGCGTCAGCGCGACGCCGTCGGCGTCCTGCAGCGGTGCGCGCGCGGTGGTCGACGTGAGCCAGTCGACGCGGCTGCCGCGCACGGCGCCGGCGAGCGCCTGGACGAGCGAGCCGTAGCGCACGACGTAGCCGAGCGCCGCGAGGTCGTGCTCGTCGCGCTCGATCAGCGTGCGCCCGAAATGGCCGCGCTGCGACACGTGAATGTGTTCGATCGGCGTCGCGTCGGCCGGCCACGCAAGCGTATCGAGCAGCACGCGGCTGCCGTGCGACACCGCGATCGCGCGCGGATCGTTCGCGCTCGCGGACGGCTCGCGCGCATCGATCAGCGCGATCGACGCGTGCTGCGTCGCGCTGCGCCGCGCGAGCCAGCCGGCAAGCGCGAGCCCGACCGGGCCCGCGCCGACGATCGCGAGGTCGTAGTCGGTCGGAAGCGGGGAGGAAGCGTGGGTCATCGGAATTCGTGAAACGGAAATAACGGTCGGCAGCCCGCGTGCGGCTTACGCGCGCGCACGCATCAGCGCCTCGATGTCGGCCGCCGCGACGGGCACGTCGCGCGTGATCAGCTCGCAGCCGTGCTCGCGCACGATCGCGTCGTCCTCGATGCGGATGCCGATGTTCCAGTACTCGGACGGCACGTCGTCGGCCGCGCGCACGTAGAGGCCCGGTTCGACCGTCAGCGCCATGCCGGGCTTGAGCGTGCGCCACGGCAGCGCGCCGTTGGCGTCGCGCTCGGCGTGCCGTTCGCGGTAGTCGCCGCAGTCGTGCACGTCCATCCCGAGCCAGTGGCCCGTGCGGTGCATGTAAAAACGCGTGTACGCGCGCTCGGCGATCACGTCGTCGACGTTCGAGAAACGCGTCTTCGCGATGATGCCGGTGTCGAGCAGCCCTTGCGCGAGCACGCGCACGGCGGCATCGTGCGGCGCCTCGAACGGCACGCCCGCGCGCGTCGCGTCGATCGCGGCCTGCTGCGCGGCGAGCACGATGTCGTACAGCGTGCGCTGTGCGGGCGAGAAACGCCCGTTCGCGGGGAACGTGCGCGTGATGTCGGAGGCGTAGCCGTCGAGTTCGCACGCGGCGTCGATCAGGATCAGATCGCCGTCCCGCGCGACCGCGTTACCGGCCGGGTAGTGCAGCACGCACGCGTTTGCGCCGGCCGCGACGATCGATCCGTAGGCGGGCGCCTGCGCGCCGTGCAGGCGGAACGTATACAGCAGCTCGGCCTCGAGTTCGTATTCGCGGATGCCGGGCTTGCATGCCTGCATCGCACGCCGATGCGCGAGCGCCGAGATGTGCGCGGCGCGCGTCATGATCGCGAACTCGTGTTCGTCCTTCACGAGCCGCATGTCGTCGAGCAGCGGCGTGAGGTCGCGCATCGCGTCCGGCGCGGCGACGCCCGTGCGCGCCTGCGCGCGCACGGCATCGAGCCAGCGCGCGAGCTGCCGGTCGAACTCGGCCGACGCGCCGAACCGGTAGTGGACGGTGCCCGCGTCGGCGAGCAGGCGCGGGATCTCGGTATCGAGCACGTCGGTCGCGTACGCGGCGTCGAAGCCGAACGTGTCGCGCGCGGCCTCGGGCCCGTAGTGGAACCCTTCCCAGATCTCGCGATCGGCGTTCTTCGCGCGGCAGAACAGGATCGACTCGGGCGCGCCGTGCGGCGCGGCCGCGTTCAGCACGAGCACCGCGTCGGGCTCGGTGAAGCCGGTCAGGTAATAGAAGTAGCTGTCGTGCCGGTACGGATAGCCCGTATCGCGGTTGCGCAGCACTTCCGGCGCGGTGGGCACGATGGCGACGCCGCCGCCCGCGGCGCGCAGTGCGGCAAGCACGCGTTCGCGGCGCTGGCGGTAGACGTCGACGGCAATGGCGGTATCGAGGGGCGGATTCATCGTGCGATTGTAGCGCCGCCGGCCGCGGCGCGCGAAAGTGCGCGCGAGCGCCGCGCGGCCGGGCCCGCCGGCCGATTGTTGCAAACCATCCACAGGCCGGACGGGCGATTTTCTACCCGGCCGTGCCGCCCGGTTATGATCGGCGACAACGTATACTCCCGGCGGTTCCCTTAAAAAGGCAGATGATGAAATTAATCGGTTCGCTCAGCAGCCCGTACGTCCGCAAGGCGCGGATCGTGCTCGCTGAAAAGAAGATCGACTACAAGCTGGAGCTCGAGAACGTGTGGGCCCCCGATACGAACATTCATGCGTCGAATCCGCTCGGCAAGGTGCCGTGTCTCGTGATGGAAGACGGCGCGGCGGTGTTCGATTCGCGCGTGATCTGCGAATACGTCGATACGCTGTCGCCGGTCGGCAAGCTGATTCCGGCGTCGGGGCGCGAGCGCGTCGAGGTGCGCTGCTGGGAAGCGCTGTGCGACGGCGTGCTCGACGCGTCGGTCGCGATCCGTCTCGAACACACGCTGCGCGACGAAGCGCAGCGCAGCGCGAGCTGGATCGCGCGGCAGCAGCGCAAGATCGACGACGGCCTCGTCGCGATGTCGCAAGGCCTCGGCAGCAAGACGTGGTGCGTCGGTAATCATTACACGCTGGCCGACATCTCGCTCGGCTGCGCGCTCGGCTATCTCGACTTCCGCATGCCCGAGCTGAACTGGCGCGAACGTCACCCGAACCTCGACAAGCATTTCGTGAAGCTGTCGCAGCGTCAGTCGTTCGCCGATACGCTGCCGCAGGGCTGACCGGCCGGCCGGATGCCGCAGACGCGAAAGCGCCCCCGAAGGGGCGCTTTTTTTTGACCAGACCGGCTTGACGGGCCGCCACCGATCGCGGCCCGCGCACGCGTCAGTCGATCGACGCGTAGACCGTTTCGCCGAGCGTGAACGAATCGCTGCGGGCAATCGGCCACCACTTGTCGTACAGCGTGTAGCCGCACGTGTTGCCGTCGAGCAGCGCGCCGGGCTTCAGATATTTCAGCAGCTGCGACATCAGCCGGACCTCGTGCGGCGACACGCGCTGCACGATGTGATGCGCACGCAGCTCCGACGGATGCGACAGCCCGGCCGCCTGCACGAGCTCCTGCAGCGCGTGCAGCGTATTGCGGTGGAAGTTGTAGACGCGCTCGGCCTTGTCGGGCACGACGAGCGCGCGCTGACGCACTGGATCCTGCGTCGCGACACCGGTCGGGCAGCGGTCGGTGTGGCAATGCTGCGCCTGGATGCAGCCGACCGCGAACATGAAGCCGCGCGCCGAGTTCACCCAGTCCGCGCCGATGGCGAGCGTGCGCGCGATGTCGAACGCGGTGATGATCTTGCCGCTCGCGCCGATCTTCACGCGGTCGCGCAGCCCGATGCCGACGAGCGTGTTGTGCACGAGCAGCAGCCCTTCCTGCAGCGGCACGCCGACGTGGTCGGTGAATTCGAGCGGCGCCGCGCCGGTGCCGCCTTCCGCGCCGTCGACGACGATGAAGTCCGGCACGATCCCCGTCTCGAGCATCGCCTTCGCAATGCCGAAGAATTCCCACGGATGGCCGATGCACAGCTTGAAGCCGGTCGGCTTGCCGCCCGACAACGTACGCAGCCGCTCGACGAATTCGAGCAACCCGCGCGGTGTCGAGAATTCCGAGTGCGTCGCGGGCGAGATGCAGTCCTTGCCCATCGGCACGCCGCGCGTCTCGGCGATCTCGGGCGTGATCTTCGCGGCCGGCAGCACGCCGCCGTGGCCCGGCTTCGCGCCCTGCGACAGCTTGATCTCGATCATCTTGACCTGCGGGTCGGCGGCCTGCTTCGCGAACTTGTCGGGATTGAACGTGCCGTCGTCGTTGCGGCAGCCGAAGTAGCCGGACGCGATTTCCCAGATGATGTCGCCGCCGTGCTCGCGGTGGTACTTGGACAGCGAGCCTTCGCCGGTGTCGTGCGCGAAGCCGCCTTTCTTCGCGCCGAGGTTCAGCGCGCGGATCGCGTTCGCGGACAGCGAGCCGAAGCTCATCGCCGAGATGTTGAAGATCGAGATGTCGTACGGCTGCGCGCGCGTCGCGCCGACGCGGATCCGGAAGTCATGGTTCGGCAGCCGCGTCGGCGCGAGCGAGTGGCTGATCCATTCGTGCGCGACCGCCTTGACGTTGAGCTCGGTGCCGTAAGGGCGATTGTCGGCGACGTTCTTCGCGCGCTGATAGACGAGGCTGCGCTGCGCGCGCGAGAACGGTTTCTCGTCGGTGTCGTCCTCGACGAAGTACTGACGGATTTCCGGACGAATGAATTCGAACAGGAAGCGGAAGTGGCCCCAGAGCGGGTAGTTGCGCAGGATCGCGTGGCGGTCCTGGTTGAGGTCGTACAGGCCGAGGGCGACGAGCGCCGCCGGGATCGCGATCCACAGCCCGGAGAGCACGTGGAACGACGCGAGCGCGGCCGCCGCGACGAGCAGCAGGACCGCGCACCACATCGCGAGATAGCGTCGTGAAAGCATGGGGACTCCACAGAAGTGAACGGCCGCCATGCGTACGCTGCGCGGCGGCGCGCCGGCCGCGACGGAATCGTGTTCCGCCGGGCGCGGCGTGCCGCAAGTCTAAACCGACCGGGGGTCAGCGTGCTTCGGCGAGGGCCGGCGCGGCGGCCGGAGCGGGCGCGTGGCCCGGCTGGCCGGTGGCCGCGAACTCGATGATGCCGCCGCCCAGGCAGATCTCGCCGTCGTACAGCACGGCCGACTGGCCGGGCGTGACGGCCCATTGCGCGTCGGCGAACGCGAGCGAGAAGCGCTCGCCGCCGGCGCGCGCGAACGTGCACGCGGCGTCGGCCTGCCGGTAGCGCGTCTTCGCGCCGCACGCGAAGCCTTCCGCGGGCGGCTCGCCCGCGACCCAACTCACGTTGCCGGCGACGAGCTCGCGCGACAGCAGCCACGGATGATCGTGGCCCTGCACGACGTAGAGCGTGTTCGACGGGATGTCCTTCGCGGCGACGAACCACGGTTCGCCGCTGCCGTCCTTGCTGCCGCCGAGGCCGATGCCCTTGCGCTGGCCGAACGTATAGAAAGCGAGGCCGATGTGCTCGCCGACGAGCTTGCCGTCCGGCGTCTTCATCGGGCCCGGTTTCGTCGGCAGATAGCGGTTCAGGAAGTCGCGGAACGGCCGCTCGCCGATGAAGCAGATGCCGGTCGAATCCTTCTTCTTCGCGTTCGGCAGCCCGATCTGCGCGGCGATCTCGCGCACCTTCGTCTTCGGGATCTCGCCGAGCGGGAACATCGTCTTCGACAGCTGCGCCTGGTTCAGCCGGTGCAGGAAATACGACTGGTCTTTCGTATGATCGAACGCCTTCAGCAGTTCGAAGCGGCCGTCGCGTTCGCGCACGCGCGCGTAGTGGCCGGTCGCGATCGTTTCCGCGCCGAGCGACATCGCGTGATCGAGGAACGCCTTGAACTTGATCTCGGCGTTGCAGAGCACGTCCGGGTTCGGCGTGCGGCCGGCCGAATATTCGCGCAGGAATTCCGCGAACACGCGGTCCTTGTATTCGGCCGCGAAGTTGACGGCCTCGACGTCGATGCCGATCAGGTCGGCGACCGACACGACGTCGATCCAGTCCTGACGCGTCGAGCAGTATTCGCCGTCGTCGTCGTCTTCCCAGTTCTTCATGAACAGGCCGACGACGTCGTAACCCTGCTCCTTCAGCAGCCACGCGGTCACCGACGAATCGACGCCGCCCGACATGCCCACTACCACACGGCGCTTGCTCATTTGTTTACCGCCTGACGGTCGAAAGCGTCCGGCCGCGGCGCGACCGAATGCGTATGCACGAAATCGAGCGGAACGCGCCGCCCGGCCAGATAGTCGTCGACACAGCGCATCACGGCCGGCGACCGGTGGCGTTCGATGCACGCGCGCAGTTCGCCGGCCGTCATCCACAGCGTGCGGACGATGCCGTCGTCGAGCCGCTGGCCGACGATGCGCTCGCCCGCCGTGCCGCAGAACGTGAAGCGCAGATACGTCGCGCCCGCGCTCCCGGGACGCTCGTAATGCGCGAGGTACACGCCGACGAGCGCCGTCGGCACGAACGGATGCGCGGTTTCCTCGAGCGTTTCGCGGATCACCGCGTCGGCGAGCGTTTCGCCGGCTTCGAGATGGCCGGCCGGCTGGTTGATGCGCAGGCCCGTCGAAGTTTCTTCCTCGATCACGAGGAAGCGGCCGTCGCGCTCGACGAGCGCCGCGACGGTCACGTGCGGGGTCCAGATTTCGGGTTTCATGGTTCGGCATTTTACCGGTTGCGCCCGGACGCTGCCGGCCGTCTCGTTAGACGAATCCGACCCTTCCCCGCGTGCCGTCAAGCATGGCGCAGGCGCGCGCCGCGCCGCACGTTGGCAACCTCGCACGATCGTGCGGAAAGTGCTGGCGCGCGGAACGCTTTCGGTTAAAGTGCTGCGTGAACGCCGTTGCCCGTGAGCCGGTAGTCAGCCTGTCCGGCTCGTTGTTGCAGTCAGAATCGCAAGACTAGAAATATCAACGATGACTGGAGGAACTGACGATGCATATTGGAGTGCCTGCTGAGACGCGGGCCAACGAGGCGCGCGTGGCCGCGACGCCGGAGACGGTGAAGAAGTACGCGGCCGCCGGCCACCGCGTCAGCGTCGCGAAGGGGGCCGGCACTGCGGCCAGCTATCCGGACGAAGCCTATGCGGCCGCCGGCGCGGAATTGACCGACCAGTCGGCCGCTTTTAGCGCCGACATCGTGCTGAAGGTGCAGGCGCCGACCGATGCGGAACTGCCGTCGCTGAAGCGCGGCGCGGTGCTGGTCGGGATGCTCGAGCCGTTCAATGCCGAGCAGGCGGCGAAGCTCGCGGCGACCGGCGTGACGGGCTTCGCGCTCGAAGCCGCGCCGCGCACGACGCGCGCGCAAAGTCTCGACGTGCTGTCGTCGCAGGCGAACATCGCCGGCTACAAGGCCGTGCTGGTCGCCGCGTCGCTCTATCCGCGCTTTTTGCCGATGCTGATGACGGCCGCGGGCACCGTGAAGGCCGCGCGCGTGCTGGTGCTCGGCGCCGGCGTGGCCGGCCTGCAGGCGATCGCGACCGCGAAGCGGCTCGGCGCCGTGATCGAAGCCTCCGACGTGCGGCCCGCCGTGAAGGAGCAGATCGAATCGCTCGGCGCGAAATTCCTCGACGTTCCGTACGAAACCGACGAAGAGCGCGACGCCGCGCAGGGTGTCGGCGGCTATGCGCGGCCGATGCCGCCGTCGTGGCTCGCGCGTCAGGCCGCGCTCGTGCACGAGCGCGCGAAGCAGGCCGACATCGTGATCACGACCGCGCTGATTCCGGGCCGCCCTGCACCGACCTTGATCTCGGCCGAGACCGTGCAGGCGATGAAGCCCGGCTCGGTGCTCGTCGATCTCGCGGCCGGCCGCGGGCCGGAAGTCGACGGCCGCAAGGGTGGCAACTGCCCGCTGACGGTGGCCGACCAGGTGATCGTGCACAACGGCGTGACGATCGCGGGCCATACGAATCTCGCCTCGATGGTCGCGTCGGATGCGTCCGCGCTCTATGCGCGCAACCTGCTCGATTTCATGAAGCTGATCGTCACGAAGGAAGGTGCGCTGAACATCGACCTCGCCGACGACATCGTCGCGGCGACGCTGTTGTGCCGCGACGGCGAAGTGACCCGCAAATAACGGAGGAGACCATGGAAGTCATCAATCACACGGTGATCAACGTGATCATCTTCGTGCTGGCGGTGTACGTCGGCTACCACGTCGTCTGGAACGTCACGCCCGCGCTGCATACGCCGCTGATGGCCGTGACCAACGCGATTTCGGCGATCGTGATCGTCGGCGCGATGCTGGCCGCCGCGCTGACCGTCGGCGCGACCGGCAAGGTGTTCGGCACGCTCGCGGTCGCGCTGGCGGCCGTCAACGTGTTCGGCGGCTTTCTCGTGACGAGACGGATGCTCGAGATGTTCCGCAAGAAGGAGCCCAAGCGTGTCGAGGGCGGCAAGGAGGGCGCGCGATGAGCATGAACGTCGTCACGCTGCTGTACCTCGTCGCATCGGTCTGCTTCATCCAGGCGCTGAAGGGGCTGTCGAACCCGAAGAGCGCGCGGCGCGGCAATCTGTTCGGGATGGTCGGGATGGCCATCGCGATCCTCACGACGATCGCGCTGATCGTCAAGCAGGCCGCGTGGCTCGGCGCGAACCTGCCGCTCGGGCTCGCGCTCGTGCTCGGTGCGCTGGTCGTCGGCGGTGCGGTCGGCGCGTTCGTCGCCGCGCGCGTCGAGATGACGAAGATGCCGGAACTCGTCGCGGCGATGCACTCGCTGATCGGTCTCGCGGCCGTCTGCATCGCGTACGCGGTCGTGTCGGAGCCCGAAGCGTTCGGGCTCGTGCCGCAGGACGCCGTGTCGTCGAACTTCATTCCGTACGGCAACCGCGTCGAGCTGTTCATCGGCACGTTCGTCGGCGCGATCACGTTCTCCGGTTCGGTGATCGCGTTCGGCAAGCTGTCCGGCAAGTACAAGTTCCGCCTGTTCCAGGGCGCGCCCGTCGTGTACGCAGGCCAGCACCTGATCAACCTGATGCTCGCGATCGCGATGCTCGGCTTCGGCATCCTGTTCTTCATCACGCAGGCGTGGCTGCCGTTCATCATCATGACCGCGATCGCGTTCGTGCTCGGCGTGCTGATCATCATCCCGATCGGCGGCGCGGACATGCCGGTGGTCGTGTCGATGCTGAACTCGTACTCGGGCTGGGCCGCGGCCGGCATCGGCTTCTCGCTGAACAACGCGATGCTGATCATCGCCGGTTCGCTCGTCGGTTCCTCCGGTGCGATCCTGTCGTACATCATGTGCCACGCGATGAACCGCTCGTTCTTCAACGTGATCCTCGGCGGCTTCGGCGGCGAGGCCGCGACCGGCGGCGCCGCGGGTGCGCAGGAGCAGCGCCCCGTGAAGTCGGGTTCGGCCGACGATGCGGCGTTCATGCTCGGCAACGCGGAATCGGTCGTGATCGTGCCGGGCTACGGGCTGGCCGTCGCGCGCGCGCAGCATGCGCTGAAGGAGCTGACCGACAAGCTGATCGAGAAGGGCGTCGACGTGCGCTACGCGATCCATCCGGTCGCCGGGCGGATGCCGGGCCACATGAACGTGCTGCTCGCGGAAGCGGAAGTGCCGTACGACATCGTGTTCGAGATGGAGGACATCAACGGCGAGATGGGGCAGGCGGACGTCGTGCTCGTGCTCGGCGCGAACGACGTCGTGAACCCGGCCGCGAAGAACGATCCGAAGTCGCCGATCGCGGGCATGCCGATCATCGAGGCGTACAAGGCGCGCACGGTGATCGTCAACAAGCGCTCGATGGCGGCCGGCTACGCGGGGCTCGACAACGACCTCTTCTACATGGACAAGACGATGATGGTGTTCGGCGACGCGAAGAAGGTCATCGAAGACATGGTGAAGGCCGTCGAGTAGCGCACGCGAGCGCTCCGGCCGCGCGATGCGGCCGGATGCGGTCCGACAATGGGGCCCGTCCGGCAGATGCCGGCCGGGCCCCGGTCGTTTACGGACGCACGATCCGCTCGACGCACGCGGCGATCGTGTCGCGCACGCGCACGATCGCCGGATCGCGCTGCGTGCTCGTGCGCCAGCCGATCTCGACCGGATAACGCGGCAGCTCGAGCGGGCAGCCGACGCAGCGCAGCGACGTCGCCTGCGCAATCGCGCGTGCCGCATGCGCGGGGATCGTCGCGACCGCATCGGCGCCCGCGAGCAGATAGGGCAGCGCCGCGAAGTGCGTGGTCGACGCCGCGACGCGCCGCGTGCGTCCGAGCGCCGCCAGCGCTTCGTCGACGATGCCGATCACGCCGCCCGACGACACGAGCAGGTGGTCGCGCCGCAGATAGTCGTCGAGCGTCAGCGTGCGCGGCGTGCGCGCCCGCCCGGCCGGGTCGATCACGCAGGCGTAGCCGCCCGTCGCAACCGCACGGCGGCTGAGCCCGTTTGCCGAGAAGCCGCCGGACGCGATCGCGATATCGACGCCGTGCCGCAGCAGCGCATCGCCCGCGATGCCGCTGTGCGTCTGCCGGAAGATCAGCCGGATGCCGGCGGCATCGCGCGCGACGGCATCGATCAGCGCGCGACCGAGCGCGATTTCGAAGTCGTCCGACAGCCCGATCGAGATCGTGCGGCCGACGCGCTCGCCGCCGTCGGCCGCGATCGCGAGGCTCGCGCGGCAGCGATCGAGCGCGTCGGACAGGATCGGCTTGAGCTCGTCCGCGCGCGGCGTCGGCGCGAGCCCGCGGCCGGTGCGCACGAACAGCGGATCGGCGTAGACGACGCGCAGCCGCGCGAGCGCCGCACTGACCGCGGACTGCGTGAGCTCGAGCCGCAACGCCGCGCGGCTTGCGCCGCCTTCCTCGTAGAGCGCCTCGAACACCTTCAGCAGATTCAGGTCGAGGCCGGCGATATCATCGGTATTCATGTCAGTTATCGTCGTATCGATTTGATCGATGAAATCATATCGATAAAGATGGCGTCATCCCATCCCGTTACCGGAGACGCTTTCATGTCCACATCCGTCATCGCCGCATTGCAGATCGGCGCCTCGCCCGCCGGCACGCGCGCCACGCTCGATACGATCCTCGGCTACGAAACCGCGATACGCGACAGCGGCGCCTCGCTCGTCGTGCTGCCGGAGGCCGTGCTCGGCGGCTATCCGAAAGGCGAGATTTTCGGCACGCGGCTCGGCTATCGGCTGCCCGAAGGGCGCGACGCGTATGCACGCTATGCGGCGCAGGCGATCGACGTGCCGGGCCCCGAAACCGACGAGCTCGCCGCGCTGTCGCAGCGCACCGGCGCGAGCCTCGTGGTGGGCGTGATCGAGCGCGGCGGCAGCACGCTGTACTGCACCGCGCTGTTCTTCGACCCGCGCGACGGGCTCGTCGCGAAGCATCGCAAGCTGATGCCGACCGGCACCGAACGGCTGATCTGGGGGCAGGGAGACGGCTCGACGCTGCCGGTCGTCGAGACCGCGGCCGGGCGCGCGGGCGCCGCGATCTGCTGGGAGAACCACATGCCGCTGCTGCGCTGTGCGATGTATGCGAAGGGCGTGCAGATCTGGTGCGCGCCGACCGTCGACGAGCGCGACGTCTGGCAAAGCTCGATGCGCCACATCGCGCACGAGGGACGCTGCTTCGTCGTCAGCGCATGCCAGGTGCAGCCGTCGCCGCGCGCGCTCGGCATCGAGGTGCCGGGCTGGGATCCGGAGCGGCCGCTGATTCGCGGCGGCAGCGTGATCGTCGGGCCGCTCGGCGATCTGCTGACCGAGCCGCTGATCGGCGAGGCGGGGCTCGTGAGCGCGCGTATCGATGTCGACGAACTCGTGCGCGCGCGCTACGACTTCGACGTGCTCGGCCACTATGCGCGCGCCGACGTGTTCTCGCTGCAGGTGGACGAGCGGCCGAAGCGGCCGGTGGTGTTCGCGGGATGAAGCAGGGGCGCCCCCGCACGGGGGCGCCGGGCCGCGAGAATCGACGCGGCTGCGTCAGCGCATCGGTGCTTCCGCGATCCGCATGTAGTCGGCGATGCGCCGGCCTTCCATGTCCGGAAACTGCTCGTGCACGGTGATGTCGCCCATCCGCGCGATGTCGAACGTGCGGAAGTCGCCGCGCAGCTCGCACCACGCGCCGATCGTCCAGCGCCCGCCCCAGTAGACGAGCCCGAGCGGCCACACGCGCCGCTTCGTATGCGCGCCGAGGCGGTCGCGGTACGTGAAGCTGACGATATGGCGCGTATCGACGGCCTGATGGATCGCATCGACCTTCGCGAAGAACGCTTCGTCGATGTGAAACGACGGCGCGAACACCGGCAGGCGATCGAGTGCGGTGCGCTTGTCGGCCGGCATCGCGGACGCGATCTTCGCGAGCGCCGATCGCGCGCCGCCCGCGAAGCGCGCGCCGCCCCAGGTTTCGAGCATCCGCGCGCCGGCCGCGAGCGCGGCCAGCTCCTCGGCCGTGAACGTGAGCGGCGGCAGGCTCGCGTTGCGGTTCAGCCGGTAGCCGATCCCCGCTTCGCCTTCGATCGGCACGCCCGACAGCTGCAGGTCGCGCACGTCGCGATAGACCGTGCGCGGCGACACCGACAGCCAGTCGGCGAGTTGCTGGGCGGTCGTCAGACGCCGCCCGCGCAGCAGTTCGGCGATCTGGAACAGGCGGTCGGCACGGCGCGTCATGGCTGCACCTCGGCTCCTTCGGGGACGGGAATGTCGCGATGATAGCGCCGCGCCGGCCGCACGGCGGCAGCACGCGCGCTCAGTGGCATTTCGGCGCGTGCAGCCCGACGCGGTTGCCTTCCGTGTCGATCAGATAGCCGATGTAGCCGTAGTTGTTCGGCAGTTCGACGACCGAGCCCTGCACGACGCCACCCGCGCGCCTCGCGCGGTCGAGCGCCGCGACGACCGATTCGCCGGCGTTCAGATACACGAGCACGCCGTTCGCGCTCGGCTTGAGCTGCTGCGGATCGAACACGATGCTGCCGCCCGTGCTCGACGCCTCGTGGTCGAAGATCGCCATCGGCACGCCGCCGATCACTTCGCGGTGCAGCGTGGTCTGCAGCACGGCTTCGTAGAAGCGGATCGCGCGGTCGAAATCGAGGGACGGAATGTCGAACCACGCGATCGCGCGATCGGGCGCGACCGTGGCGGCGGTGTTTGCGGGTGCGGGTGCAGTGGCAGTTGCGGACGTCATGACGAGCTCCTTTTTTCGTTCGGATTCTGTTGGAAACCAGCCTGGCATTGCGCCGGGATTGCAGTGTGATCGACCGCTCCTGACAGCGTGCTGTCAGCAGTCGTTGCGGTCCTGACAACGCGCGGACGCATTGCGCCGAACGGCGGGAGCGGGGAGCGGGACGGGGAAGGGACCCGGCCGGGCGGCCGGGCATGGCGGTGGGTGGCAGCAGCCGGCGCGCGCGGCGCCGGTGCGGGTGGCGACGACGCTTACGCGTCGCCGTCCGGTGCGGCCGGGCGCGCCTTCACGCTGCCGGCGATCAGGTCGAAACGGAACAGCCGGCATTCGAGCGCGCCATTGAACAGCGGCGTCTTCGCCGATTCGCGCAGCCGCAGCTGGCCGGGCAGCGCGCGGTCCGACGTCAGCAGGAACGCCTGCCAGCCCGCGAAGCGCTGCTTCAGCGCATCGCCGAGCGCATTGAAGAACTCGCTGTCGGGCGCGTCGGTGTGCGTGCGGCGGAACGCGTCGTCGTTGCCGCGGTTGCGGCCGGTTTCGCGCACCTCGCCGCGTGCGCTGCGGCCGCGCACCTCGATCCGCTCGCCGTACGGCGGATTCGCGACGATCAGGCCCGGCCCGTCGCACGGCGGCGTCATGCCGCGCGCATCGACCTGCTTGAGCCATACGGACGGCACGCCGGCGCGCTCGAGGTTTGCGCGCGCCTTCTCGAGCATGTCGCCGGAGATGTCGCTGCCGTAGACGCGCAGATCGTCGCGCCGGCCGCGCGCCGCGCGCTTCGCGTCGAGCGCGGCAACCTTCAGCCCCTGCCAGGCCGTGATGTCGTACTGCTTCAGCTTCTCGAAACCGAATCGGCGCTCGACGCCCGGCGCGACGCCGAGCACCATTTGCGCGGCTTCCGCGAGGAACGTGCCGCTGCCGCACATCGGGTCGTACAGCGGCGTGCCGGGCGTCCAGCCGGTCAGGCGCAGGATGCCGGCCGCCAGGTTCTCGCGCAGCGGCGCCGCGCCCTTGTCGAGACGCCAGCCGCGCTTGAACAGCGGCTCGCCCGACGTGTCGAGGTACAGCGTGCAGTCGGTGGCCGTCAGGAACGCGAACACGCGCACGTCGGGCGCGCCGGTGTCGATGCTCGGGCGCGCGCCGGTCTTGTCGCGCATCCGGTCGCAGATCGCGTCCTTGACGCGCAGCGTCGCGAATTCGAGGCTCTTCAGCGGCGACTTGATCGCGGTGATGTCGACGCGCAGCGTCTGCGTCGCCGCGAACCAGCGTTCCCAGGGCTGCTCGAGCGCGAGCGCGTAGACGTCCTGCTCGCTGCGGTACGGGCGATGCGCGATCTTCAGCAGAATCCGGCTCGCGATCCGCGAATGCAGGTTCGCGGCCATCCCGGCGGCCCAGCCGCCGCGGAAATGGACGCCGCCCGGCACCTGCGCGCCCGCGGCGAACGGCGCGCCGTCCAGGTGACGGCCGGCGATCTCGGCCAGCTCGGCGGCGAGCGCCGCTTCGAGGCCGCGCGGGCAGGGAGCGAAAAAGTCGTACAGGGTGGGCGAGGACATAAGGCGGGTGCGGGGACGTACAAAAGTCCAGTATTGTACGCGGCGCCGGCGTGTGCGGCCCGGCGTCGGCCGCAACGCGGTTCGCGGCCGGCGCGCCATGCGCCGGCCGGCGTGGCTCAGTGCGAGCCGGACTGCTGCGCGCGCGCGTCGCGGCCGGCGGCCGGCCAGAGCAGCCCGAACGGATGCGCGACGACCGCGCGCACGATCGCCGCGACGAGCGCGCGCACCTTGGTCGGTCGCAGGCTGCGCGAACGCACGGCCATCGTGAACGCGAGCGCGAAGCTCACCAGCACGTTGAGGATCGCCATGCTGAGCACGCCCGCACAGGCCCACCAGAGTTCGGGTGTGCCGAGCGCGCCCTTGCCGAGCACGCCGAGCGCCACGCCGATCGAGCCGGCCGACAGCGTCACGTGCCGCACTTCGAACGGAAACAGGAACACGGTGACGATCGCCGGAATCAGGCCGAGCATCAGCCCGAGCCCGACGTTCGCGACGACGCCCGCGACGTTCGACCGGCAGAAGTGCGCGAACTTCGCGGCGCCGGCCGCGCCGAGCGTGAGCCGCAGCCGGCGGTTGTAGGCGAGCGCGTCGCCGACGCGATGCAGCACGAACCAGTTGTCCGCCCAGCCGGCGAGCAGGCTCGACGCCCACAGCAGCACGCCGGTCAGCGCCGCGTAGAACGGCGTCGGGCCGAACAGCGAGAACGAGTGCAGCGTCGCGTGCGCCTTTTCCGGCGAAATCACGTTCACGTGCAGCACGCCGGCCGCGAACAGCTGCACGAGCAGGCACACCGGCAGCACGACGAGCACGTTGCCCGAAATCGCGGCCGCCTGCGTGCGGATCAGCGCGATCACCGACGCGACGAACGCCTTCACGCCTTCGTCGTGGCCCGTGTCGTCGAGCTCGCGTGCGAGCGTCGGCGCGGTCATCGCGGGCTGCTTCGTCGCGAGCGTGAAGTGCAGGAAGTGCATCAGCATGAAGCTCGCCGCGTAGTTCACGCCGGCGAGGAGCCCCTCGAGCATCGACTGCAGGTGCGCGCCGGTGATCGCGAACTTCACGCAGACGGTCGCGACGGTCACGAGCCCGCCGCCCGCGGCCATGCGCAGCATCTTCAGATACTCGGCGCGGCTGCGCGAAATGTAGTGCTCGCCCGTATCGGCATTGGTCTCGACGAGCTTGCGCGCGAACAGCGAGAAATTGCTGCGCATCAGGTGCGCGACGCTCTGGCTGTTCTGGTTCGCGTCGACGAGTTCGGCGGTCAGGCGCGCCATGCCGCGCAGATCGTCGCGCGCCATCCACGCGTTGAGCAGCGTCTCCGCGCGCAGGATGCGCATCCGCATCCGCTCGACCTGGAACACGATGTCGACCGACACGCCGTTGCGGTAGAGGTGCGAGAACACGTCGTCGACCGCGACGCGGCATTCGTCGAGCAGCACGCGCAGATAGTTGACCTCGTGCAGCAGCTTGCTCGGATCGCCGCCGTCCTCGACCGCCGCGTGCGCGGTTTCGACCGCGAGCATCGCGCGCGTGAGCCGGTAGAACGGCTGCGCCTCGAGCGGCTTGCGCGCATCGTCGTCGGACAGGCGGCTGCGCACCGTCTGCGACAGGCCGGTCGAGCTGATCTGGCAGGTCAGGTTGTGCAGCGCGGCCAGCAGGTCGCGCGAGAACGAGCCCGGCTCGTGGCGTTCGTCGTCGGTCACGTCGAACGCGAGCAGATCCGCGAGCCGCGCGAGCAGATCGTCGGGCAGCGCGTCGATCCACTGCGCGTCGTCGGGCGTCGGGAACATCAGCGTGAACAGCGCGGACAGCTCGCGGCGATTTGGCGCCGGCGGAATCAGCGACGCATCGATGCGCTCGAACAGCGCGCCGAAGAAGCCCGAATGCACGGGCATGCCCGCATCGCAGAGCAGCGAGATGCCGTCGCATTCGCGCAGGATGCCGCGCACGATGCGCGCCGCGTGCGACTTCCATGCCGGATTGCGATCGAGCACGTGGAACAGGTAGCGCAGCCGCGCATGCGCAGGATAGGCGCGGGCGTCGTCGCCGCGTTCGGCCGCGCCGTCCTGGGCGGCCTGTGGGGTCTGCATCGCGCCGCCGCGGCGCAGCCAGTGCGCGAGTTCGATCAGCCATTCGCTGCGCTCGGCGTACGACGCCTCGGCGTTCGCGTGCGCGAGCAGCGCATCGAGCTGATGGCTCGCACTGCGCGACGCGCGCCACTTCTTGATCAGGGTCGTCAGGGAACGGAACATAAAACGGAATAGCGAAAGCCCTGGACGGGCGGGTTCGGAGGGCCGGCCAGGCATGCGGCGCGGCGCCGGTGAGTACGGGTGTGGCGGTCGGGGCGCCGGACGCGGCGCCCCGTTGCGGTGCACGCGGATCGCGGGCGGATGCCCGCCGGACCGGCGTGCGGGCCGGACGCGCCCGGCGCTGCCGGCTCGCGCGCACGGCGAACAGCCGGCGGCGCGAGTGTGAAAGTGCGTAGGATCGTCAATCGACCGCAAAAACGCAAGGCGACCGCGCGACGCGGCGCCGGTTCCGGCCGACTTTGACAAAGAGTGCAAAGTCGCGCGGCGGCGAGCCGCGCGGTTATACGCGCCCGGCTGGCCGGTCGCGCCGGCGTCGGTCGCGGGCGCCGCAGCCGGCGCCGGCGGGCAGGGCACGAGCGGCGGGACCGCTGCGGCGGCCGTCTTGCCGGCCGGCTGCGCGGCCGTGCCGCGGCGCGCGGCGAGCGCGCGCACGCCGGCCGCCGCCTGCGCCGCGATCGCGTCGAGCGCGCGCCGATGGCCGGCGACCAGCGCGTCGTAGCCGTTGCCGACCGGCTCGGCGACGCTCGTGCGGCACGTCATGACCGCTTGCGAGCCGACCGCGCGCACGCTCCACACGGCGTCGATCGCCGCGCGCTTGCCGGGCCACGATTCGAAGCGCTGCACGTTCACGCTGATCCGGTACACGGGCATGCCCGGCGGCACGGCGGAGTCGGCGACGTCGATCGTGCCGAGCCGCGCGGCGAGATCGTCGGACAGCGCGCGGCGGATTTCGTCGGCGGGCGGCGCCGCCCAGCGCTCCTGTTCGAGCACGTCGACCTGCGCGCCGCCCTTCTGCACGACGAGCTGATTCTTCGCGATCTGCTCGGGCACGTCGACCGACGGCACCTCGATCAGGAACGGCGGATTGGCCGGCGCGGTGTGCGCGGGCGCGGCGGCGTCGGCGCGGGCGAGCGTATAGAACCGCGCGGGCGGCGAACTGCACGCGGCAAGCGCGAGTGCGGCGAGCACGGCTGCCGCGCCGCTCGCGAGAACGTTCACGCGAGTCGTCGTCATGGTTGATCTCCTGGCTTGCCCTTGATCAGCGATTCGGGATGGCGCTCCAGATAGTCGGCGAGCGCGTTGAGCGACTGCAGCGTGCGCGTGAGCTCCTTCAGCGCGCCGCGCACGTCGGACTGCAGCGGCGAATCCTGCTGCAGCGTCGCCTCGGCGGTCGAGAAGGTCTGCTTCGCGGCCGACAGCGTGTCGCGCGCCTCGGGCGCGACCTGCGTGTCGAGCTGCTTGAACAGCTTGTCGGCGTTCGACAGCGCGCTGTTCAGGTTCGCGCCGATCTGGTCGAACGGCACCTTGTCGAGCTTCTTCGCGATGTCGGCGACCTGCAGCTGCAGTTCGTCGAGCGTGTTCGGCACGGTCGGCAGCTCGAGCGGCTGATGCGACACGTCGACCTTCGCGGGCGGCGCCTTCGGGAAGAAGTCGAGCGCGACGTACAGCTGGCTCGTCAGCAGGTTGCCGGTGCGCAGCTGGCCGCGCAGCCCGTGCTGGACGAGACGCTGGACGATCTCGAGGCGCGCCGCTTCGCCCTTGCTCGCGATCGTCTCGCGGAAGCGCCGGCCGAGCCGCTCCGGATACACGTTCATCGTGACCGGCATCGTGAAGTTCTTCGTCTTCGGATCGTAGTCGATGCCGATGTTCGTCACCTCGCCGAGCACGATGCCGCGGAAGTCGACCGGCGCGCCGATCCCGAGCCCGCGCAGCGACTGGTTGAAGTTCATCACGACCTGCAGCGGCTGGCCGTCCGGATCGCGCATCGCGTCGCCTTCGTCGGCCGCCAGGCGGAACGTCGTGTTGTTCGGCGCGAGCACACCGCTGCTCTGGTTCGGCGGCGTCTGGAACGCGATGCCGCCGAGGATGACCGTTGCGAGCGACTGCGTGTTGAGCTTCAGCCCGCTCGAATCGAGCCGCAGATCGACGCCGCTCGCCTGCCACCAGCGCGAGTTCGTGCCGACGTACTGGTCGTACGGCGCATTGACGAACACGTTGAACGTGACGCCCGTGCCGTCCTTGTCGAGCGAGAAGCCGACCACCTGGCCGACCTGCACGCGCCGGTAGTAGACGGGCGAGCCGATGTCGACCGAGCCGAGCGAATCGCCGCGCAGCACGTACTGCGTGCCCTTCTGGTCGGCCGTGACGGCCGGCGGCTTCTCGAGGCCCGTGAAGTCGGTCTGCACGTCCTGCGAGCGGCCCGCGTCGACGCCGATGTACGCGCCGGACAGCAGCGTGCCGAGCCCCGACACGCCGGTCGCGCCGACGCGTGGACGCACGATCCAGAAGCGCGAGTCCTTGACCGCGAAGTCTTCGGCTTCCTTCTTGAGCTGCACTTCGACGAGCACGCGCGACAGGTCCTTCGACAGCTTGATCGTCTTGACCATGCCGATCTCGACGTCCTTGTACTTGACCTGCGTCTTGCCGGGCTCGAGCCCTTCGGCGCTATGGAAGCTGATCGTGATCTCGGGGCCGCGTTCGCGCACCGAGCGCACGACGAGGCCGATCCCGATCAGCGCGGCGATCAGCGGCACGAGCCAGACGAGCGACGGCAGCCAGCCGCTTTTCGTCGAGATCGTCGGGTCGGGCGGCCGGGACTCGTCGTGTTGCGGGCCTTGCGGACTATTCATGGTGTTTCCCTGAGGTTTCGACTGGATCCCAGATCAGACGGGGATCGAACTGCATCGACGCGAGCATTGTCAGGATCACGACCGAGCCGAACGCGAGTGCGCCGGGGCCGGCCGTGATGACGGCAAGCGAGCGGAAATGGACGAGCGCGACGGTAAGCGTCACGACGAAGATGTCGAGCATCGACCAGCGGCCGATGCGCTCGACGATCCGGTACAGGCGCGTGAGCTGCAGCGGCCGCCATGCGGTGCGGCGCTGCGCGCTGATCACGAGGATCAGCAGCACGCCGAGCTTGAGCATCGGCACGAGGATGCTCGCGACGAACACGACGACCGCGAGCGGCCAGTCGCCCGACACCCAGAAGTAGATGACGCCGCTCATGATCGTGTCCTGCTGCGAGCCCATCAGCGACGAGGTGCGCATGATCGGCAGCAGGTTGGCCGGGATGTACAGGATCGCGGCGGCGATCAGCAGCGCCCACGTGCGCGCGATGCTGTTCGGCGTGCGAAAGTGCAGCGCGCTGCCGCAGCGCGCGCAGTGCGCGTGCGGCCGGTCGAGCGTCTGCACGAGCCCGCACGCATGGCAGCTGACATAGCCCTCGCGGGCGGCGGTCGGCGTCGTCATCGGCGGGCGCCTTCGGCCAGCGGCGCGACGCCGTCGCGCGGCGTACGCATGCGGCCGGCGCGCAGATCGTCGGCGATGTCCCACAGCGTGCGCGGATCGAACATCAGCACGACCGCGAGCATCAGCGTGAGCGCGCCGAACGCGAACAGCGCGGCTTCCGGCACGACGCGCGCGAGGCTCACCATCTTCACGATCGTCACGAGGATGCCGAGCATGAACACCTCGATCATCCCCCACGGGCGCACGAGCTGCACCGCGCGCAGCACCGCGTTGAAGCCGGGCGGAATCACGCCGCGCCGTATCGGCAGCAGCAGATACAGCAGCGCCGACATTTCGACGAGCGGGAACAGCACGGTCGAGCAGAACACCATCGCGCCGACGATCGCCATGTCCTGCCGCCAGAGCGCGTCGATCGCGCCGATCAGCGTCGTCTGTACGCGGTTGCCGTTCACGTCCATCTCGAGGATCGGGAAGGTCTGCGCGATCACGAACGTGATCAGCGCGGCGAGCGCGAGCGCGCAGATCCGCTCGATCTGCGATGCGCTGTTGCGATAGAGCATCGCGTCGCAGCGCGGGCAGCGCGCGACTTCGCGTCCGCGAAGGCGCGGTTTATGCAACAGTGCGTCGCACTCGTGACAGGCAATCAGATCGTTTCGTTGCATGGACAAAGGGGTTGCGCGACGGCGAAAGGCGGCGTCGACGGGGCCGGAACCCGCGCCAATCTTACCAAAACGCCTTTTGCACCGTGTCGAGGCGCGCCGCAGCCGTGACCGGTCTGTAACATGGCGGCAAGCGGGCGGCGCGATGACGCGTCTGTCCTCAGATGCCGCGCGCGTCAAAAGGTTGCGGTAGCATGGCGCCCGTGACGAGCACCGGCCGCGACGGCCGGCGGCCGTTCGCTGAACTGAGGAACGCAAGATGGCATCGAATTCGCTGCGGCCCGCGCCGACGGGCTATACGCGCACCGCGATCGCGCTGCACTGGCTGATCGCGCTGCTGATCGTCTGCGGCTTCGCGCTCGGCTGGGTGATGACCGACATTCCGGGCTTCACGCCGACGAAGCTGAAGTACTTCTCGTGGCACAAGTGGATCGGCGTGACGGTGTTCGCGCTCGCGATCGTGCGCGTGCTGTGGCGCGCGACGCACGTGCCGCCCGCGCTGCCGGCCGGCATGCGCGCGTGGCAGCGCACCGCGGCGCACGTGGGGCATCTGCTGCTGTACGTGCTGATGCTCGTGATTCCGGCGACCGGCTATCTGTACAGCTCGGCTTCGAACATCCCGGTCGTCTATCTGGGCATCGTGCCGCTGCCGCGGCTGATCGACCCCGATCCGGCGCTGAAGGAAACCTTCAAGACGCTTCACGTGTCTTTGAATTACATTTTGCTTGCGCTCGTGTCGCTGCACGTGCTCGCGGCGCTCAAGCATCAGCTGTTGGACCGCGACGGCCTGCTGTCGCGGATGCTTCCCTTTGCCAAATGAAGGATCCCATGAAAGTGTCTTTCTCCCGCTCCATGCTGGCCGCGTTCGCCGCGGCGTCACTCGTCGCGTCGGGCGCGGCGCTCGCCGACGTCGACCTGGCGAAGAGCAAGGTGTCCGCGGTGTCCAGGCAGATGAACGTGCCGACCGAAGGCGTGTTCAAGAAGTTTTCCGCGCAGGTGAAGTTCGATCCGGCGAAGGCCGCGCAGGGCAGCGCACAGATGACGATCGACGTCGCGAGCTTCGACCTCGGCGACAAGATGTACAACGACCAGGTCGCGGGCAAGGACTGGTTCGACGCGAAGGCGTATCCGCAGGCGACCTTCGTGTCGTCGGCGATCGCGCCGGCCGGCGGCAACAAGTACAACGTGACCGGCAAGCTGACGATCAAGGGCAAGACCGAGAACGTCACGGTGCCCGTCACGGTCACGCAGAGCGGCGCGACGCAGACCTTCGACGGCGTGCTGCCGATCAAGCGCTCGACGTTCAACGTCGGCACCGGCGAATGGAAGGACACGTCGGTCGTCGCGGACGAAGTGCAGATCAAGTTCCACCTCGTCGCGACGAAGTAAGCGGCGGGCTGTCGCACCACCCGAATGCCGCGCGAGGGCGCGGCGCTGTTCCTAGGAGAATGAGTTGAAAAAGCATCTGATGATCGCCGCCGGCGCGCTCGCCGCTTCGCTGTCGTTCTCGGCATTCGCCGAAAGCGCGACGTACCAGTTCGATCCGAGCCACACGTATCCGAGCTTCGAGGCCGATCACTTCGGCGGCCTGTCGGTCTGGCGCGGCAAGTTCGACAAGTCGAGCGGCACCGTGACGCTCGATCGCGCGGCGAAGACGGGGACGGTCGAGGTGACGACCGACATCGCGTCGATCCACACCGGTAGCGCGAAGCTCGACGAGCATCTGCAGACGGCCGACTTCTTCGACGCCGCGAAGTACCCGCAAGCCGTCTACAAGGGCACGATCAAGTTCGACGGCGACAAGCCGGCGTCGGTGGTCGGCAATCTGACGCTGCATGGCGTCACGAAGCCGCTGACGCTCAAGATCGATTCGTTCAAGTGCATGCCGCATCCGATGCTCAAGCGCGAAGTGTGCGGCGTCGACGCGGTCGGCGAATTCAACCGCGACGAATTCGGCCTCGACTACGGCAAGCAGTACGGGTTCAAGATGCAGACGAAGCTGCTGATCACGGCCGAAGCCGTCAAGCAGCAGTAACGCACGCAGCCGGGCCGCGCGTCGCGCCGGCCCGCCGCGAACCGGCCGCCGCGCTCCCGATCGGGGCGCGGCGGTCTTTTTTTGCACGCCTATAATCGTTCGGGCGCCTGCCGGCGCGGCGGCCGATCGCGTACGCGGCGGCGCGCGAACAGAACGTACAACGACAAGGAGATCGCCGATGCATGCCGTCACGCCGTCCCGTTCCATTGCCTCGTCGCCGCGCGTGTGGCGCGCGGTGGTCGCCGCGTCGATCGGCAACGCGCTCGAGTGGTTCGACCTCGTCGTCTACGGCTTTTTCGCGGTGACGATTTCCAGGCTGTTCTTTCCGGCCGGCAACGACACCGTGTCGCTGCTGCTCACGCTCGGCACGTTCGGCGTGTCGTTCTTCATGCGTCCGCTCGGCGCGATCGTGCTCGGCGCCTATGCGGACCGCGCGGGCCGCAAGGCCGCGCTCACGCTGTCGATCCTGCTGATGATGGCGGGCACGCTGATCATTGCCGTGCTGCCGACCTACGAGACGATCGGCATCGCGGCGCCGCTGATCCTCGTCGCGGCGCGGCTGATGCAGGGCTTTTCGGCCGGCGGCGAATTCGGCAGCGCGACCGCGTTCCTCGCCGAGCACGTGCCGGGGCGGCGCGGCTTCTTCGCGAGCTGGCAGGTCGCGAGCCAGGGCCTGACGACGCTGCTTGCGGCCGGCTTCGGCACCGTGCTGAACGCGCAGCTGACGGCCGCGCAGATGGCCGCGTGGGGCTGGCGCGTGCCGTTCTTCTTCGGGCTGCTGCTGGGGCCGGTTGCTTACTACATCCGCAAGAAGGTCGACGAGACGCCGGAGTTTCTCGCGGCCGAAAGCACCGCGAGCCCGTTGCGCGACACGTTCGCGTCGCACAAGGCGCGGCTCGTCGCCGCGATCGGCGCGGTGGTGCTCGGCACGGTCGCGACGTACCTCGTGCTGTTCATGCCGACCTACGGCGTGAAGCAGCTCGGCCTCGCGCCGTCGGCCGCATTTGCGGCGATTCTCGTCGTCGGCGTGATCCAGATGGCGTTCGCGCCGCTCGTCGGCCACTGGTCGGACCGTTACGGCCGCGTGCGCGTGATGCTCGCGCCGGCGCTCGGCTTCCTCGTGCTGATCTACCCGGCATTCGCGTATCTGGTCGCGCATCCGGGCTTCGGCACGCTGATCGCGCTGCAGGTGCTGCTTGCCGTGCTGATGACGGGCTATTTCGCGGCGCTGCCGGGCCTGTTGTCCGAGGTGTTTCCGGTGCAGACGCGCACGACCGGGATGTCGCTCGCGTACAACATCGCGGTGACGATCTTCGGCGGCTTCGGGCCGTTCATCATCGCGTGGCTGATCAAGGCGACCGGGATGAAGACCGCGCCGAGCTTCTACCTGATGTTCGCGGCGGTGCTGAGCCTCGCGGCGCTGGTCGTGTTGCGGCGGCGGTTCGGGTTTCGGTGAAGGGGCGCTTTAGTCGGCTGCGAGTAGCGCCTTCGCGGTCGAGCGCAGTGCTTCGAGGCCGGCCGCAGTGTCGCTGGCGCCGATGGTGCGACTGCCGGACCGGGTTGCTGCGGAGGCGACGTCGATGAAGCGGCGCGTGGTGTCGTATTGCTGTTCAGAGAGCAGCAGGCGCTTGGCGGCGAGTGCGTCGCGCGCTTCGGTGTGCGCGTGATTCGCCGCGGCGCCGAGTGTACGATAGTTGTCCCGGAAAATCGCCGACACCGGGTTTTGCGGCATCTTCGCCGCCAGCGCGTCAAGCGCCGAGAACTGATCGTAACGGGCCTGCTTCAATGCGAAAAGCTCGGCCTGCCCCCACACTTCTGCGAATGCGGCGCGCTGTTCGGCGAGGCGGGCCGTTTCGCGCGCCACGCTGACCATGTTGCGGTCAACGATCCAGGTGCCGACGCAACCGATCAGGGCACCGACAACGGCAGTGACGAGCGTATGCCTGAAGAATTTGCGGAGGGCTCCGCCGGGTAGCTGTTGCGTCATCTGATTCGGCTCGGACATGACGCCGTTCAATTTACCATGATCTCCGCACGGCCCGCTCCGGCGGTGCCGCGGACTGCGCATCGGACGCCGTCGCGCTGACGGGTCGGATGCGCCGTATCACTTGCGCTGGCGCGTCGATAAAAAAAGCCGGCCCTGTCGGACCGGCTTTGCGCGTTCACCGCAGCGGTGACGCAGCGGCGCTCAAACCTGCGCGCCCGCGTTCGGATCGTCCGGATCGTGCGCGACCTTCTTTTCCTTGATCAGGTCTTCGCGCTTGATGCCGAGCCACATCGCGAGCGAGCCCGCGACGAACACCGACGAGTAGATGCCGAACATGATGCCGACCGTCAGCGCGAGGGCGAAGTAGTGCAGCGTCGGGCCGCCGAAGAAGAACATCGACAGCACCATCATTTCCGTCGACGTGTGCGTGATGATCGTTCGCGACATCGTCGTCGTGATCGCATGGTTGATCACCTCCGGCACCGTCATCTTGCGTTCGCGGCGGAAGGTCTCGCGGATCCGGTCGAAGATGACGACCGACTCGTTCACCGAGTAGCCGAGCACCGCGAGAATCGCCGCGAGCACCGCGAGCGAGAACTCCCACTGGAAGAACGCGAAGAAGCCGAGAATGATCACGACGTCGTGCAGGTTCGCGATGATGCCGGCGACCGCGTACTTCCATTCGAAGCGGATCGACAGATAGATCACGATGCCGATCACGACGCAGGCGAGCGCGAGCAGCCCGTCGGTCGCGAGTTCGCGGCCGACCTGCGGGCCGACGAATTCCACGCGCTGCAGCGTGACGTCCGGACTTTGCGCCTTCAGCGCCGTCATCACCTGATCGCTCTGCTGCGCGGAGGTCAGGCCTTCCTTCAGCTGCAGACGGATCAGGACGTTGCGCGAGGTGCCGAAGTTCTGCACTTGCGCGTCGGCGTAGCCGAGCTTGCCGAGCGTCGCGCGCACGGGTTCGAGCTGCGCGGCCTGCTGGTATTGCACCTCGATCACCGTACCGCCGGTGAACTCGACCGACAGGTGCAGCCCGCGGTGGAACAGGAAGAACACGGCGGCGAGGAACGTGACCAGCGAGATCACGTTGAACACCAGCGCGTGCCGCATGAACGGAATGTCTTTACGGATGCGGAAAAATTCCATGGCTTCGTCTCCGGGGCCTTATTGGGTCGAGCCCGGTTTCTTCGGCGACACGCCCGGCTGCGCACGGTTGCGCAGCTGCGGCTTGCCGGCGCGCGGCGCGTTGCCCTTCGCCGGGGCGGCGAGCTTCGCGGCGCGCGCGGTGTCGGTCGATTCGTCGGCCGCCGCGAACGACGCGGCCGCTGCGGCGCCTTCCGGCCGCCACACCTGGCCGATCGCGAGCGACTTCAGCTTCTTGCGGCCGCCGTACCAGAGGTTGACGATCCCGCGCGAGAAGAACACCGCGGAGAACATCGACGTCAGGATGCCGAGGCAGTGCACGATCGCGAACGCGCGCACCGGGCCCGAACCGAACGCGAGCAGCGCGAGACCGGCGATCAGCGTCGTCACGTTCGAGTCGAGAATCGTCGCCCATGCGTGCGCGTAGCCGGCCTGGATCGCGAGCTGCGGCGGCTGGCCCGCGCGCAGTTCCTCACGCACGCGCTCGTTGATCAGCACGTTCGAGTCGATCGCCATACCGAGCGCGAGCGCGATAGCGGCGATGCCCGGCAGCGTCAGCGTCGCCTGCATCAGCGACAGCACCGCGACGAGCAGCAGCAGGTTGACCGACAGACCGATCACCGAGATCACGCCGAACAGCATGTAGTAGGCGATCATGAACACCGCGATCGCGCAGAAGCCCCAGATCACCGAGTGCACGCCCATCTTGATGTTGTCGGCGCCGAGGCTCGGGCCGATCGTGCGTTCCTCGATGATGTCCATCGGCGCGGCGAGCGAGCCGGCGCGCAGCAGCAGCGCGAGATCGGCTGCGGCCTGCGGCGTGGGCTGGCCCGTGATCTGGAAGCGGTCGCCGAGCTCCGACTGGATCGTCGCGACCGTCAGCACTTCGCCCTTGCCCTTCTCGAACAGCACCATCGCCATCGGCTTGCCGATGTTGTCGCGCGACACGGTGCGCACGGCGCGGCCGCCCGCCGAGTCAAGGCGGATGTTGACCGACGGACGCTGATGTTCGTCGAAGCCGGCCGACGCGTCGATGATGCGGTCGCCGGTGAAGATCACGTCCTTCTTCAGCAGCACGGGCACCTGGTTGCCCTGCGTGAACAGTTCCTCGCCCGGCGGCACCGGATCGTTCGGATTCGGATGCGTGTTGATCGGATCGGCGAGGCGCGCTTCGAGCGTCGCCGTGCGGCCGATGATGTCCTTTGCCTTCGCGGTGTCCTGCACGCCCGGCAGTTCGACGACGATGCGGTCGTTGCCTTGCTGCTGCAGGATCGGCTCCGACACGCCGAGTTCGTTCACGCGGTTGTGCAGCGTGGTCAGGTTCTGCTTCAGCGCGGCGTCTTCGACGGCCTTCTGCACGGCCGGCGTGAACGTGCCGACGACCTGCGTGCCGCCGCCGCCCGGCTGCGTCGCCCATTGCAGTTCGGTGATCGACGACGCGAGCACCTTGCGTGCGTCTTCCGCCGTCTGCGCGTCGCTGAAGTTGACGACGACCGATTGATCGACGCGGCTCACGCCGCCGTCGCGGATGTTCTTGTCGCGCAGCAGCGAGCGCGCGTCGGCCGCATCGGAGTCGAGCTTCTTCGTGAGCGCGCCCGTCATGTCGACCTGGAGCAGGAAGTGGACGCCGCCGCGCAGGTCGAGGCCCAGATACATCGGCAGCGCGTGCAGCGCGGTCAGCCAGCGCGGCGATGCGCTCTGCAGGTTCAGCGCGACCACGTATTGCGGATCGTTCGGGTCGGCGTTCAGCGTCTTTTGCAGCAGATCCTTCACGCGCAGCTGCGTGTCGGTGTCCTTCAGGCGCACGCGGATGTTCGCGTTGGTCGCCGTGTTCTCGAAGGTGACGTCGTCCGGCTTGATCTGCGCGGCCGCGAGCGCCGTTTCGACCTGCGTCAGCGTGTTCGCGTCGAGCTTGACCGTGGCCTTGCCGCTCGACACCTGCACCGCCGGCGCTTCGCCGAAGAAATTGGGCAATGTGTACAGAAAGCCGATGGCGAGCGCCACGACCATCACGACATATTTCCAGAGTGGGTAACGATTCATGAGGGGGCCGAACGGATGGTTGGCATGAAAGCGTCGCGTCCGGCGCCGCGGCGGCCGGCCCGGCAGGGCAGCGGCGACGCGGGGAGCCGGACGCTCGGTGAGGGGCTTACAGCGACTTGATCGTGCCCTTCGGCAGAATGGTCGTGACGGCCGCCTTCTGCACCGTGATTTCGGTGCCTTCGGCGATCTCGACGCCGATATAGCCTTCGCTGACCTTCGTCACCTTGCCGACGAGGCCGCCGCTCGTGACGACTTCGTCGCCCTTGGCCATGGCGGCGAGCATGTTGCGGTGCTCCTTCTGCCGCTTCATCTGCGGACGGATCATGATGAAGTAGAGCACGGCGAACATCAGGATGAGCGGCAGGAAGCTCATCAGGCTCGATTCGGCGCCACCGGCACCTTGCGCGAAGGCATTGGAAATGAACGGCACGTTGGTCTCTCCGTAGGGGAAGATCGAAAATTAAGCCGGTTATTCTACCACCGGCCCCATCTGCAAACGGCGCGGCAAATGCGCTTTGGGATCAAGCTGTTAAAGCGCGAAGCGCGATTGCCGCGAGCGGTTTGGAAAGGTAATTGTAATGTTTTGGCGATCGGGACCGAGCGGCGCGACGCATTATTTCGTTCGCATACGATGCGCCGGGCACGCCCGGCCAGGCCCGTCAGTCGACGCCTCTCGCGCGATCCTCCGCGAAGCGCTGGCGGAACGCGTCGAACGTGTGCGATTCGATCGCGTCGCGGATCTCGGTCATCAGCTGCAGGTAGTAGTGCAGGTTGTGGATCGTGTTCAGCTGCGCGCCGAGGATTTCGCCGACGCGATGCAGGTGATGCAGATAGCCGCGCGAGAAGTTGCTGCAGGTGTAGCACGTGCAGCTCGGATCGAGCGGCTTCAGCGAGTTCTTGTGCGTCGCGTTGCGGATCTTCACGTCGCCGAAGCGCGTGAAGAGCCAGCCGTTGCGCGCGTTGCGCGTGGGCATCACGCAGTCGAACATGTCGACGCCGTTCGCAACGCCCTCGACGAGATCCTCGGGCGTGCCGACGCCCATCAGGTAGTGCGGCTTGTGCGCCGGCAGCTTCGGGCCGACATGGCGCAGCACGCGCATCATGTCCTCCTTCGGCTCGCCGACCGACAGCCCGCCGATCGCGAGGCCGTGGAAGCCGAGTTCCGACAGGCCCGCGAGCGATTCGTCGCGCAGGTCCTCGAACATCCCGCCCTGGACGATCCCGAACAGCGCGTTCGGGTTGCCGAGCCGGTTGAACTCGTCGAGCGAGCGCTTCGCCCAGCGCAGCGACATGCGCATCGAGTCGGCCGCTTCCTTGTGCGTGGTCGGCACGCCGTTGGTCGCGTACGGCGTGCATTCGTCGAACTGCATCACGATGTCCGAGTTCAGCACCTTCTGGATCTGCATCGACACCTCCGGCGACAGGAACAGCTTGTCGCCGTTGATCGGCGACGCGAACGTGACGCCGTCCTCGGTGATCTTGCGCAGGTCGCCGAGCGAGAACACCTGGAAGCCGCCCGAGTCGGTCAGGATCGGCTTGTTCCAGCCCATGAAGCCGTGCAGGCCGCCGTGTGCGTCGATCGTGTCGAGGCCCGGGCGCAGCCACAGATGGAACGTGTTGCCGAGGATGATCTGGGCCTTGATCTCGTGCAGCTCGCGCGGCTGGATCGCCTTCACGGTGCCGTAGGTGCCGACCGGCATGAAGATCGGCGTCTCGACGACGCCGTGGTTGAGCTTCACGCGGCCGCGGCGCGCGTGGCCGTCGGTCGTCAGCAGTTCGAATTCGAGCCCGTTGGCGGGGCGGGCGGGTGCGGCTTCGGGCGCGTGCGCGCGCGTATCGTGGGATGAACCTTCGGTCATCGTGGGGTGCTCCTGGCCACCGGAGAACAGTCCGGCGCAAGTTGGAAAAAGCCGCCGGCGCAGCGGCGGCGGAAAGAATGGATGTGCGCCATCGTAGCGCGCGGCGCAGGCGAGCGGCGGTCCCGTGCCGAAGGCGCCGCGGCGGCCGTGCCGTACGCCGGCCGTCGCGCGGACGACGCCTTACGCGTGCGTCGCCTCCGGCGTATCGCGCCGAGTGAGCAGCATCGCGTCGCCGTAGCTGAAGAAGCGGTAGCGCTGTTCGATCGCGTGGCGGTACGCGGCGCGGATCGTTTCGATGCCCGCGAACGCGGACACCAGCATCATCAGCGTCGACTTCGGCAGATGGAAATTCGTGACGAGCCGGTCGACCACGCGGAAACGGTAGCCGGGCGTGATGAAGATGTCGGTCTCCGCCTGCGTCGCGGCGAGCGGCCGGCCGGCGGCTTCGGCATCGCGCGCCGCGGCTTCGAGCGCGCGCATCGACGTCGTGCCGACCGCGATCACCTTGCCGCCGCGCGCGCGCGTGGCCGCGATCTTGTCGACGAGCGACTGCGGCAGTTCGTACCACTCGCTGTGCATCTTGTGCTCGGCGATGTTCTCGACGCGCACCGGCTGGAACGTGCCCGCGCCGACGTGCAGCGTCAGCGTCGCGCGCTCGATACCCATCGCGTCGAGCTTCGCGAGCAGCGGCTCGTCGAAGTGCAGGCCGGCCGTCGGCGCGGCGACCGCGCCCGGGTTGCTCGCATAGACGGTCTGATAGCGCGTCTCGTCGGTCGCGTCCGGATCGTGCTCGATGTACGGCGGCAGCGGCAGGCGGCCGTACTGCTCGATCAGCTCGAGGCACGGCTGCGGAAAGTGCAGCGTGAAGAACGGCTCGACGCGTTCGCCGACCGTCACGTCGAACGCGTCGGCGAGGCGCAGCGTCGTGCCGGCGCCCGGCGACTTGCTCGCGCGGATCTGCGCGAGCGCCGTGTGCGAGCCCGTCACGCGCTCGATCAGCACCTCGATCCGGCCGCCGCTCGCCTTCTGGCCGAAGAAGCGCGCCTTCAGCACCTTGGTATCGTTGAACACGAGCAGGTCGCCGCGCGCGATGCAGGCCGGCAATTCGGCGAAACGGCGATCGACGAAGCGCGCGGGCTCGGCCGTCGCGTCGACCTCGAGCAGGCGGCTCGCGGTGCGGTCGGGCAGCGCGGTTTGCGCAATCAGCTCGGGCGGCAGATTGAAATCGAAATCGGAAAGCGTGAACATGCGGGCTGGTTCGAAACGGCCGGCGGGCGCCGCCGGTATGGCGGAAACGCGTAAAGGGCGCGCGCGAGCCGCTATGATGGCGGGATGCGCGGCCTGGCCGGCGTCGTTCGTTCGGACGACGTGAAAGCCGCTATTGTACTTGCCTTGCGAAGCACGCTCACGACCCGATGCCTGTCTCACCCCGCCGTTCCGCCGCCGCTGCCGATTCCGACGATCCGTTCGACACGGAGCTCGCCGCGTCGCCGCCGGCGCGCGCGGCCGATCGCGACGCTGCGCCGCCGGCCGGCCGTGCGGCGCCGCGCCGCGCACCGAAGCGCGGTGCCGACGGACGGCTCGCGCAGCCGCCGGCCGCGGCCGCGCAGGCCGAGTCGGCCGACGACGATGCGCACGCAGGCCCGCACGCCGATGCGCCGGCAGATGGCGACGGCGCGCCGGCCGCGAAGCGCGGCAAGAAGGCCGCGGCAGCGAAATCGGCCAAGCCCGCGCTGAAGACCGCCGACAAGCTCGCGAAGCTCGGGCTCACGCGCTCGATCGACCTCGTCCTGCATCTGCCGATGCGCTACGAGGACGAAACGACGCTCACGCCGATCCGCGACCTGCTGCCGGGCGGCATCGCGCAAACGGAAGGCGTCGTGATCGACAACGAGGTCGCGTATCGGCCGCGGCGCCAGCTCGTCGTGAAGATCCGCGACGACGACGGCGAGCAGCTCGTGCTGCGCTTCCTGAACTTCTACGGCTCGCAGGTCAAGCAGATGGCGGTCGGTCAGCGCCTGCGCGTGCGCGGCGACGTGCGCGGCGGCTTCTTCGGCATGGAGATGGTGCATCCTGCGGTGCGCGTCGTCGAAGCCGATGCGCCGCTGCCGCAGGTGCTGACGCCCGTCTATCCGAGCACGGCCGGCGTGTCGCAGGCCTATCTGCGCAAGGCGATCGAGAATGCGCTCGAGCGCACGCCGCTGCCCGAGCTGCTGCCGCCCGAAATCGAGCGCGACTACCTGAAGCCGCTCGGCGTGCCGACGCTCGCGGACGCCGTGCGCATCCTCCATCATCCGGGCGTCGATTCCGACGAAGCCGCGCTGATGGACGGCTCGCATCCGGCATGGACGCGTATCAAGTTCGAGGAACTGCTCGCGCAGCAGCTGTCGCTGAAGCGCGCGCACGAGGAGCGCCGCACGCGCGCGGCGCCCGCGATGCCGCGCCGCACCGCGCGCGACACCGACGCGCTGACCACGCGGCTCTACGCGGCGCTGCCGTTCCGGCTGACGGGCGCGCAGGCGCGCGTCGTCGACGAGATCGCGCACGATCTGACGCTGCCGCACCCGATGCAGCGGCTGCTGCAGGGCGACGTCGGCAGCGGCAAGACGGTCGTCGCGGCGCTCGCGGCCGCACAGGCGATCGACGCCGGCTACCAGGCCGCGCTGATGGCGCCGACCGAAATCCTGGCGGAACAGCATGCGCGCAAGCTGCGTGGCTGGCTCGAGCCGCTCGGCGTGTCGGTCGCATGGCTCGCGGGCAGCCTGAAGGCGAAGGAAAAGCGCGCCGCGATCGAGGCGGCCGCGCTCGGCACCGCGCAGCTCGTGATCGGCACGCACGCGATCATCCAGGACACCGTCGAATTCGCGCGGCTCGGTCTCGTCATCGTCGACGAGCAGCATCGCTTCGGCGTCGAGCAGCGGCTCGCGCTGCGCGCGAAGGCCGCCAACGCGGCGGACGGCGCGCAGGGCTTCCAGCCGCATCAGCTGATGATGTCGGCCACGCCGATCCCGCGCACGCTCGCGATGACGTATTACGCGGATCTCGACGTGTCGACGATCGACGAATTGCCGCCGGGCCGCACGCCGGTGCTGACGCGCGTGGTCGGCGACGCGCGCCGCGACGAGGTGATCGCGCGCGTGCGCGAGGCCGCGCTGACCGGCCGCCAGGTGTACTGGGTCTGCCCGCTGATCGAGGAAAGCGAGACGCTGCAGCTGCAGACGGCGGTCGAGACCTACGAGACGCTCGCCGCCGCGCTGCCCGAACTGAAGGTCGGCCTCGTGCACGGGCGGCTGTCGCCGGCCGACAAGGCGGCCGTGATGGACGCGTTCACGCGCAACGAGGTGCAGCTGCTCGTCGCGACGACCGTGATCGAGGTCGGTGTCGACGTGCCGAACGCGTCGCTGATGGTGATCGAGCACGCCGAGCGCTTCGGCCTCGCGCAGCTGCACCAGCTGCGCGGGCGCGTCGGGCGCGGCACGGCGGCGTCGGTCTGCGTGCTGCTGTACTCGGGGCCGCTGTCGATCGCGGGCCGCGAACGGCTGAAGACGATGCGCGAGACGACCGACGGCTTCGAGATCGCGCGGCGCGACCTCGAGATCCGCGGGCCCGGCGAATTCCTCGGCGCGCGGCAGTCGGGCGCCGCGATGCTGCGCTTCGCGAACCTCGAGACGGACGGCTGGCTGATCGACCCCGCGCGCGACGCGGCCGCGCGACTGATCGCCGCGTATCCGGACGTCGTCACGCAGCATCTGGCGCGCTGGCTCGGCGCGCGCGAGCAGTATCTGAAGGCTTGAGGCCGTGTTTGAGGGTCGGAGCCGCAGCGGCGATCCGCGGACCGCGATGCGGAGAAACTTGGCGAACGGCCGCCACAGGGTGTATAAATTATGCCTATCGCTCGTTTATACCTGATTGACCCACAATGACGCTGACTGAATTGAAATACATCGTCGCGGTTGCGCGCGAGCGGCATTTCGGCCGCGCGGCCGAAGCGTGCTTCGTGAGCCAGCCGACGCTGTCGGTGGCGATCAAGAAGCTCGAGGACGAGCTGAACGTGCAGATCTTCGAGCGCGGCGCGAGCGAAGTGAGCGTCACGCCGATCGGCGACCAGATCGTCACACAGGCGCAACGCGTGCTCGAGCAGACGTTCGCGATCAAGGAGATCGCGAAGCAGGGCAAGGACCCGCTCGTCGGCCCGTTCCGCCTCGGCGTGATCTATACGATCGGCCCGTACCTGCTGCCGACGCTCGTCAAGCAGATGATCCAGCGCGTCCCGCAGATGCCGCTGATGCTGCAGGAGAACTACACGCTGAAGCTGCTCGAGCTGCTGAAGCAAGGCGAGATCGACGCGGCGATCATGGCGCTGCCGTTCCCCGAAACGGGGCTGATGGTGCGGCCGCTGTACGACGAGCCGTTCGTCGTCGCGCTGCCGGCCGGCCATCCGTGGGAGAAGCGCCGCGAGATCGACGCGGAAGACCTGAAGCAGGAAACGATGCTGCTGCTCGGCAACGGTCACTGCTTCCGCGATCACGTGCTCGGCGTGTGCCCCGAACTGATGCGCTTCTCGCAGACGGCCGACGGCATCCAGAAGACGTTCGAAGGCTCGTCGCTCGAGACGATCCGCCATATGGTCGCAAGCGGCGTCGGCATCACGGTGCTGCCGAGGATGTCGGTGCCGGAGATCGGCCCGCGCGCGAATGGCCCGGACGCCGAGCTGCTGTCGTACGTGCCGTTCAACGAGCCGGTGCCCGACCGCCGCGTCGTGCTGGTGTGGCGCAAGAGCTTCACGCGGATGCCGGCGATCGACGCGATCAGCGAAGCGATCGCCGCGTGCGAGCTGCCCGGCGTCGCGAAGCTCGACATGCCGGCTACCTTGAACTGACGCGGCCGCCGCGCCGCATCGATCGACGGGGTCTCACGACCCCGTTTATTTTTCCCTATCACATAGATTTAAACAATCGAATTCTGTTTAACGATAGATTTGCGTAGACTCTTCACATGGTCGTCGTCCCCCGAGACGCCCGTTGCAGATTGAATGCAAGCATCAAAGGAGGATGTCATGATGCGATCGGTATTGCGGCACGCGCAGCGGAACATCGCGTCGCGCGAGCAAGTCGTCAATCGTGCCAGGGCCGCGATCCGCAGCCTGCGTCCGATTGCGTTCGCATACCTGGCGGATCGCACGTATGGCGGATGACGCCGTACGCCGGTCCCGTGTTCCCCCGATTCAACCGCGCCGAAGAGGGAGCAAAGCATGATCGACAACACGAAGACCCAGCGCATCGCCGGCGGCGCGTCTGCCGGCCGCGCTTGCCCGAAGCGTCCCGCCTGCGGCGCTTCGCCGGGCAAGCGCGACGCGAAGCGCATCCCGTAGTCAGGCGGCAGGCCCCGCCTGTTCCGTTTTCCACCCCCGCAATCACGCTCCGCGCACGTCGTCCGGCACTACGCCGGCACGGGGGCACATGAGCCATCCAAGGAGAAAAAGCATGTCGACCGAACCGAAGTGCCCGTTCCACCACACCGCAGGCAGCGGCACATCGAACAAAGACTGGTGGCCGAATCAGATCAACCTGAATATCCTGCACCGGCATTCGTCGCTGTCCGATCCGATGGACAAGGACTTCGACTATGCCGAGGCATTCAAGCAGCTCGACCTCGCGGCCGTGAAGCGCGATCTGCACGCGCTGATGACGACGTCGCAGGACTGGTGGCCGGCCGACTTCGGGCACTACGGCGGCCTGTTCATCCGGATGGCCTGGCATAGCGCGGGCACGTACCGGATCGCCGACGGCCGCGGCGGCGCGGGCGGCGGGCAGCAGCGCTTCGCACCGCTGAACAGCTGGCCCGACAACGCGAACCTCGACAAGGCGCGCCGGCTGCTGTGGCCGATCAAGCAGAAGTACGGCCGCAACATCTCGTGGGCCGACCTGCTGATCCTGACCGGCAACGTCGCCCTCGAATCGATGGGCTTCAAGACGTTCGGCTATGCGGGCGGCCGTCCCGACACGTGGGAACCGGACGACGTGTACTGGGGTTCCGAAAAGATCTGGCTCGAGCTGAGCGGCGGCCCGAACAGCCGCTACTCCGGCAACCGCGAACTCGAGAATCCGCTCGCGGCCGTGCAGATGGGCCTCATCTACGTGAACCCGGAAGGCCCGGACGGCAATCCCGATCCGGTCGCGGCCGCGCGCGACATCCGCGAGACGTTCGCACGGATGGCGATGAACGATGAAGAGACGGTCGCGCTGATCGCGGGCGGCCACACGTTCGGCAAGACGCACGGTGCCGGCCCGGCCTCGAGCGTCGGCCCCGAGCCGGAAGCGGCGGCCCTCGAGCAGCAGGGTCTCGGCTGGCAGAGCACGTTCGGCACCGGCAAGGGCAAGGACGCGATCACGAGCGGCCTCGAGGTGACGTGGACGTCGACGCCGACGAAGTGGAGCAACGATTTCTTCAAGCACCTGTTCAGCTACGAGTGGGAGCTCACGAAGAGCCCGGCCGGCGCGCACCAGTGGGTCGCGAAGGATGCGGAGGCGGTGATCCCCGATGCATTCGATCCGTCGAAGAAGCATCGTCCGACGATGCTGACGACCGACCTCGCGCTGCGCTTCGATCCCGAGTACGAGAAGATCTCGCGCCGCTTCTACGAGCATCCGGACCAGTTTGCCGACGCGTTTGCGCGCGCATGGTTCAAGCTCACGCACCGCGACATGGGCCCGCGCTCGCGCTATCTCGGCCCGGACGTGCCGGCCGAGGAACTGCTGTGGCAGGACCCGGTGCCGGCCGTCGACCATCCGCTGATCGACGAGGCCGACATCGCGGCGCTGAAGGCGAAGGTGCTCGCGTCGGGGCTGTCGGTGTCGCAGCTCGTATCGACCGCATGGGCGTCGGCGTCGACGTTCCGCGGCTCGGACAAGCGCGGCGGCGCCAATGGCGCGCGCATTCGTCTTGCGCCGCAGAAGGACTGGGAAGTGAACCGCCCGGCCGAACTCGCGGCGGTGCTCGAGACGCTCGAAGGCGTACGCAAGGCGTTCAACGACGCGCAGACGGGCGGCAAGCGCGTGTCGCTCGCCGATCTGATCGTGCTGGCCGGTGCGGCCGGCGTCGAGCAGGCCGCGAAGAACGCAGGCGTCGCGGTGACGGTGCCGTTCGCGCCGGGCCGCACGGATGCGTCGCAGGAGCAGACCGACGTCCACGCGATGGCCGTGCTCGAGCCTGTCGCCGACGGCTTCCGCAACTACCTGAAGCGCAAGTTCAAGACGCCGGCCGAAGCGCTGCTGGTCGACAAGGCGCAGCTGCTGACGCTGACCGCGCCGGAGATGACGGTGCTCGTCGGCGGGATGCGCGTGCTCGGCACGAACGTCGGCGATCCGAAGCACGGGGTGTTGACCGATCGTCCGGGCACGCTGACGAACGACTTCTTCGTGAACCTGCTCGACATGCGTACCGAGTGGAAGCCGGCATCGGCCGACAACGACGTGTTCGAAGGCCGCGATCGTGCGACGGGCGAGCTGAAGTGGACGGGCACGCGCGTCGACCTCGTGTTCGGTTCGCATTCGCAGCTTCGCGCGCTTGCCGAGGTGTACGGCAGTGCGGATGCGCAGCAGAAGTTCGTACACGACTTCGTCGCGGCATGGAACAAGGTGATGAACCTCGACCGCTTCGATCTCGTCTAACAGCCCGCTGCCGGCAGCGATGCGGCAGCAAAGTCGTGCAGAGGGCGGCGAGCGCCGGGCGGCCGATGATCGGCAGCCCGGCGCGACGTCGCCGTTTCGTTGAAGGAGGAACCATCATGACGCAACGCACGCTCGACTTGCACGCGGCGTTCGCCGCGCCCGCGCTGCGTGCGCCGGCCGCCGCGCGGCGCCTGGTCGGCGCGGCGATCGCCGGCAGCGGCGCGGCCGTGCTGATCGCGCACGCGCTCGGCGCGATCGCTCACGTGACCGGCGCGTAAGCGCGCATTGGCGCGCGTCACGCTAAACTGGCAGGCCGCGAGCGCATGCCGCGTGCACGCGACATGCGGATGGCTCGACGCATTTTCATCGGTTCAACCTGTCGAAATGAGGAGTCCGACGATGGCAAAGAAAGGCAATGCAAATGCAACGCAAATCAACATCGGCATCAGCGACAAGGATCGCAGGAAGATCGCCGAAGGCCTGTCGCGCTTGCTGGCCGATACGTTTTCGCTGTATCTGAAGACGCACAATTTCCACTGGAACGTGACGGGCCCGATGTTCAACACGCTGCATCTGATGTTCGAGGAGCAGTACAACGAACTGTGGCTCGCGGTCGATTCGATCGCGGAACGCATTCGCACGCTCGGCGTCGTCGCGCCGGGCACGTTCGGCGATTTCGCGCGACTGTCGTCGGTGCCGGAAGCCGAGGGCGTGCCGGCCGCCGAAGACATGATCCGCCAGCTCGTCGAAGGGCACGAGGCGGTCGTGCGCACCGCGCGCGAGATTTTCCCGGCGGCCGACGCGGCGAGCGACGAGCCGACCGCCGACCTGCTCACGCAGCGCTTGCAGACGCATGAAAAGACCGCGTGGATGCTGCGGTCGCTGCTCGCGTAAGGACGTTGCGCCGGCCGGGCGCGCGGCATGCCGTTGCGGCGTGCCGCATGGCCGCAAGGCGGCCGGCGGCGCCGCCGCACGATTCGCACGGCGACGCGCGCGGCGCCGACGGTCCCCGATCATGCCGGCCCGCCGTCGATTTTGGTCGGCGATCCGCCGATTTCTTCACACCGATCCCTTCCCCTCGGCCGCGCCTCGCGCCGGCCGCACCATGACGCAAACGGCCGTTGGGCTCTAAAATGCCGGGATCGTCTTTCCGGTGCTTCGTCATGCTTGCCCGCTTTCCCCTGTACCTGCGCCTTGTCCGGATGGACAAGCCGATCGGCAGCCTGCTGCTGCTGTGGCCGACGCTGAACGCGCTGTGGATCGCGTCGGACGGCCATCCGCGCTGGCCGCTGATCGTGATCTTCGCGCTCGGCACGCTGCTGATGCGCTCGGCCGGCTGCGCGATGAACGACTACGCGGACCGCGATTTCGACCGGCACGTGAAGCGCACGGCCGACCGGCCGCTGACGTCGGGCAAGATCCGCGCGTGGGAGGCCGTCGCGATCGCCGTCGGCCTGTCGTTCGTGGCGTTTCTGCTGATTCTGCCGCTCAATACGCTGACGAAAGAGCTGTCGGTCGTCGCGCTGTTCGTCGCGGGCACCTATCCGTTCATGAAGCGCTTCTTCGCGATTCCGCAGGCGTATCTCGGGATCGCATTCGGCTTCGGGATTCCGATGGCGTTCGCGGCCGTGCAGAACACCGTGCCGCCGCTCGCGTGGGTGATGCTGATCGCGAACGTGTTCTGGTCGATCGCGTACGACACCGAATACGCGATGGTCGACCGCGACGACGACATCAAGATCGGTATTCGCACGTCGGCGCTGACGTTCGGCCGTTTCGACGTCGCCGCCGTGATGGCGTGCTATGCGGTCACGCTCGGGATCTACGTGTGGATCGGCATCGCGCTCGGCTTCGGTGCGGCGTACTGGGTCGGCTGGGTCGCCGCGGCCGGCTGCGCGGTGTATCACTACACGCTGATCAAGGGCCGCGAACGGATGCCGTGCTTCGCGGCATTCCGCCACAACAACTGGCTCGGCGGCGTGCTGTTCGCCGGCATTGCCGCGCATTACCTGATGGCGGGGAGCTGAGCGGCGGCCCGCGCGGCTTCGTGCCGTGCGCGGCGTGCTGAAGCGGAAAACGAAAAAGCGGCCGAGGCCGCTTTTTTGTTGCTGCTGCGGGATGATGGCGTGCGCGGTCTGCTGCGCAAGTCCATCCTCGTGCAGGACGAAGCGTCGAGCCGCTCAGGCGCGGCCGAGTTCGTCGCCCATTTCCTTCGCGCGTGCGTCGGCCGCGAGAACGCCGCGCACGATCGCTTCCTTCACGCCCTGCGCGTCGAACGACGCGAGCGCGGCGGCCGTCGTGCCGCCCTTCGACGTCACGCGCTCGCGCAGCACGCCGGCCGGCTCGCCCGATTGCGCGGCGAGCTGCGCGGCGCCCGTAAACGTCGCGACCGCGAGCGCGCGGCCCTGTTCGTCGTTCATCCCGAGGCGGCGCGCCGCTTCCTGCAGCGCTTCGATGAAATAGAACACGTATGCGGGCCCGCTGCCCGAGATCGCGGTGACGGCGTCGAGCCGCGATTCGTCGTCGAACCAGACGATCTCGCCGACCGCGCCGAGTACGTTCGAAGCCAGTTCGCGGCCGGCCGCATCGACGCCGGGCAGGGCGGCGAGGCCCGTCACGCCCATGCCGACGAGCGCGGGCGTGTTCGGCATCGTGCGCACGACGCGCGCGTAGCCGCCGAGCCAGCGCGACAGATCGGCGCCGCGGATGCCGGCCGCGATGCTGATCACGAGCTGCGCGCGCAGATGCGGCGCGAGCGCCTGCGCGACGTCCTTCAGCACCTGCGGCTTGACCGCGAGCACGATCGCGTCGTAGTCGCCGAGTGCGGCGTCGATCGCGGCGCCGGTGCGGATTCCGAACTGCTGCGCGGCGCGCGCGCGAACGTCTTCGTTGACGTCGATGGCGTACAGGCCGTCCGCGGCGACGCCGCGCTTGATCAGGCCGCCGATCAGGGCCGCGGCCATGTTGCCGCCGCCGATGAATGCGATTTTCATGATGTCGGATTGAGCGAGTGAGTGAAGGGATAGGGCGCGGCGTTCAGCGCGAATAGTCGCGCGCGCCGAAGATCGCGGTGCCGACGCGCACGATCGTCGCGCCTTCGAGCACGGCCGCCTCGAGATCGGCGGACATGCCCATCGAGAGCGTGTCGAGCGGCAGGCCGTCGGCACGCAGCGCATCGAACAGCGTGCGCAGTGCGCGATGCGGCACGCGTTGCGCGTCGAGATCGGCCGCCGGTTCCGGGATCGCCATCAGCCCGCGCAGCCGCAGCGACGGCAGCGCAGCCACCGCGCGTGCGACCTCGGCGACCTCGGCCGGCGCGACGCCGCTCTTCGACGCCTCGCCGCTGATGTTCACCTGCACGCACACGTTCAGCGGCGGCAGGTGCGCGGGGCGCTGCTCGGCGAGCCGCTGCGCGATCTTCAGCCGGTCGATCGAATGCACCCAGTCGTAGCGCTCGGCGACCGCGCGCGTCTTGTTCGACTGCAGCGGCCCGATGAAATGCCATTCGAGCGACGCGCGCAAATCGGCGAGCGCGTCGATCTTGTCGATCGACTCCTGCACGTAGTTTTCGCCGAATGCGCGCTGCCCGGCCGCATGCGCGGCGCGTACCGCATCGGCGGGAAAGGTCTTCGATACGGCGAGCAGCGACACGGAGGCCGGATCGCGGCCGGCGGCACGCGCGGCGTCGGCGATGCGGCGATGAACGGATTCGAGACGAACGGCGAGATCGGACATGACGGGCACGGATACGGCGCGAGAAAACGGGCACGGAGCGGATGCGCCGCAGGCGGCGCAACGATCCGCACATTATACGGACGCGGCGCGCGCCGCCGCGACGCGCTCGCGTGCATGCGTGCCCTTCACGCGGCGATCGTGGCGCGCGGCCAGCGGTGCGCGGCGAGCGGCGCGGCCAGCGCCGACATTAACCGTAGATGAGATGCTCGACGAGCTGGATCCAGTGCGCGACCGGAATCTGCGTGCCGCTTTGCAGGTGCGCGATGCAGCCGACGTTGCCGGACACGATCATCTGCGGTTCGAGCGCCTGCAGTTTCAGCAGCTTCTGCTTGCGCAACCGGTACGACAGCGACGGCTGCGTCAGCGAATAGGTGCCGGCCGAGCCGCAGCAGAGGTGGCTGTCGGCCGGCAGCCGCACGTCGATGCCGAGCGTTTCGAGCAGGCGTTCGACCTTGCCGCGCGACTGCTGCCCGTGCTGCAGCGTGCACGGCGGATGGTACGCGACCGTATGGATCGCACGGCGGCGGCCGAGCGTCGCGAGTTCGGCCTCGAACGCGAGCAGCACGTCGGAGATGTCGCGCGTCAGCGCGACGATGCGCAGCGCCTTCTCCGCATAGGCCGGATCGTCGCGCAGCAGGTGCGCATATTCCAGCACGGTCGCGCCGCAGCCCGACGCGTTCATCACGATCGCCTCGACGCCCTGTTCGACGTACGGCCACCATGCGTCGATGTTGCGGCGCGCGTCGTCGAGCGCTTCGTCGTGATAGTTGAGGTGCAGCCGGATCGCGCCGCAGCAGCCTGCGTCGGGCGCGACGATCGTCTCGACGCCGAGCGCGTCGAGCACGCGCGCGGTCGCGATGTTGATGTTCGGCAGCATCGACGGCTGCACGCAGCCGCCGAGCATCAGCATCTTGCGCGGATGCGTGCGCTGCGGCCATTCGAGCAATCGCGTGCGCGGCGGTACCTTGTCGCGCAGCCGTTTCGGCAACAGCGGCCGCACGTGCTGGCCGAGCCGCATCACGGGCGAGAACAGCGTCGCGTTCGGCACGAGGCTCGCGAGCAGGCGGCGCACGAGCCGCTGCGACAGCGGGCGCTGCACCTGCGCCTCGACGTGCTTGCGGCCGATCTCGACGAGCCGGCCGTACTGGACGCCCGACGGGCACGTCGTCTCGCAGCTGCGGCACGTGAGGCAGCGATCGAGATGCTGCTGCGTGCTGCGCGTGACTTTCGCGCCTTCGACCATCTGCTTGATCAGGTAAATGCGTCCGCGCGGGCCGTCGAGTTCGTCGCCGAGCAACTGATAGGTCGGGCACGTCGCGGTGCAGAACCCGCAGTGCACGCACTTGCGCAGGATCGCGTCGGCCTCGTTGCCGTCGGGCGTGTCGCGGATGAAGTCAGCGAGGTTCGTTTGCATCGGCAGCTCAGAGATCGGGATACAGCCGGCCGCGGTTGAAGATGCGTGCGGGATCGAACGCCGCCTTCAGCCCGCGGTGGATTTTCAGCAGCGGCGCGGCGAGCGGCGTGAACACGCCGGCGCTGCGATCGTAGGCGTCGCCCGCGCGGAACAGCGTCGCGTGGCCGCCGGCCTGCTTCGCGCTCATGCGGACCGTCTGCGCGTCGGCATCGGTGATCCACCAGCGCTGCGCGCCGCCCCATTCCATCAACTGCGTGCCGGGCAGGTGCATCGGTTCGGTGATCGACGGCAGCGACAGTCGCCACAGCGCATAGTCGGGCGGGATCCCGTTGAAGAACGGATCGGTGTGCTCGCGCAGGCCGGCCCAGAATCGCTCGGCCTCGACCGCATCGACGACTTCGCCGCCGAGCTGCGTCTTTGCCGATTTGACGGCCGCCTCGGCGCCGGACAGCCGCAGCACGAGCGTGCCGTTGCGCCACGCGCTGCCGCTGACCGGCAGCGGATGACCGCCCCATTCGTTGAGCTTGCGCACGGCATCGGTCGCCGTCATTTCGAACTTCAGCGTGACTTCGGCGACCGGCACCGGCAGCACCTTGATCGACAGCTCGAGCATCAGCCCGAGCGTGCCGAGCGAGCCGGCCATCAGCCGCGAGACGTCGTAGCCGGCGACGTTCTTCACGACCTGCCCGCCGAAGCGCAGCGTTTCGCCGCGGCCGTTCATCAGCGTGACGCCGAGCACGAAGTCGCGTGGCGCGCCGGAGGTCGCACGGCGCGGGCCCGCGAGGCCGGCCGCGATGCAGCCGCCGACGGTGGCCGCGCGCCCGAAGTGCGGCGGCTCGAACGGCAGCATCTGGCCGCGCTCCGCGACGACGCTTTCGAGCTGCGCGAGCGGCGTGCCCGCGCGCACCGTGACGACGAGTTCGGCCGGGTCGTACGACACGACGCCGTGCAGCGCGCGCGTGTCCAGTATTTCTCCTTCGAGCGTCTGCCCGTACCAGTCCTTCGTGCCGCCGCCGCGAATCCGCAGCGGGCGGCCGTCGGCACTGGCCGAGCGGACGCGTTCGGCCCATTCGGCGACGATGTCGTCCTCTTCCATGTTTTCGTGGCTGCCTCGTCTTGTTGTCCGATCGATTGTACCGGGGTGGCGCGAATCCACATCGCGACTATCCCTAGGATGCGTCGGCGACATCCGCGACATCGAGGAAAGGGGGCGCTACAGCGCGTATCGAGCGGGGGGCGGGGCGCGCCGCCCGGACTGCGCAGGCGGCGCGCGCGAGCCCGCGCCACGCCACGCAATACCGCGCGGCGGCGCCGGGCGCTTCCTGAAGCCGGCCGGGCGACGGCCGGCATGCGCGCGCCTAGAAGCGCGGCAGATCGGGGTGCGGCAGCAGCCCGCCGCGCACGTGCTGGCGTCCGTATTCGGCGCAGCGTGCGCGGGTCGGAATGCCTTTGTCGGGATTGAGCAGCTCCGGCGGATCGAATGCGCGCTTGACCGCGAAGAACGCGTCGCGCTCCTGCGGCGAGAACTGGACGCACATCGAGTTCAGTTTCTCGATGCCGACGCCGTGCTCGCCGGTCACGCTGCCGCCGAATTCGACGCAGCATTCGAGGATTTCCGCGCCGAACTGCTCGGCACGATGGAGCTCGTCCGGATTGTTCGCGTTGTACAGAATCAGCGGATGCATGTTCCCGTCGCCGGCATGGAACACGTTGATGCAGCGCAAGCCGTAGCGCGTTTCGAGCTGTTCGATGCGCGCGAGCAGCGGGCCGATCGCGCGGCGCGGCACGGTGCCGTCCATGCAGTAATAGTCGGGCGAGATGCGCCCGGCGGCCGGAAACGCGTTCTTGCGGCCGGACCAGAAGCGCAGCCGCTCGCTTTCGTTGCGCGAGACCTGGATGCGCGTCGCGCCGTGCTCGCGCAGCACGGCCGTCATCCGCACGATTTCCTCGGCGACTTCTTCGGGCGTGCCGTCCGATTCGCACAGCAGGATCGCTTTCGCGTCGAGGTCGTAGCCGGCGTGCGTGAACGCCTCGACGGCCCGCGTCGCCGGCTTGTCCATCATCTCGAGGCCGGCCGGGATGATGCCGGACGCGATGATCGCGGCGACGGCCTCGCCGCCCTTGACGACGTCGTCGAAGCTCGCCATCACGAGCTGCGCCGCCTGCGGCTTCGGGATCAGCTTCACCGTCACTTCGGTGACGATCGCGAACATCCCTTCGCTGCCGATCATCACGGCGAGCAGGTCGAGGCCCGGCATGTCGAGTGCGAGCGAGCCGAATTCGACGATTTCGCCGTCGATCGTCACGGCGCGCACGCGCATCACGTTGTGCACGGTGAGTCCGTACTTGAGGCAATGGACGCCGCCCGAATTTTCCGCGACGTTGCCGCCGATCGTGCAGGCGATCTGCGACGACGGATCGGGCGCGTAGTACAGCCCGTACGGTGCGGCCGCTTCGGAGATCGCGAGATTGCGCACGCCAGGCTGGACGGTGGCGGTGCGCGCATACGGATCGACTTCGACGATGCGCGTGAAGCGCGCGAGCGACAGCACGACGCCGAGCGAGATCGGCAGCGCGCCGCCGGACAGGCTCGTGCCGGCGCCGCGCGGCACGATCGGCACGTCCATGCGGCGGCAGATCTGCACGATGCGCTGCACCTGCGATTCGGTTTCGGGCAGGGCGACCGCGAGCGGCAGACGGCGGTATGCCGACAGGCCGTCGCATTCGTACGGTGCGGTGTCTTCGTCGCGATACAACAGGCAGTGCGTCGGCAGCACGGCCATCAGCGCCTGGACGACTTCGCGCTGGCGCTGCGCGCGCATCTGGGCGGACAGTTCGACAGGGGCGTTCATCGGGTCTCCTTTTGCGACGGGAGTTAGCGCTTCAGCGCTTACTCCCGTCCCAGGCAAAGCGCGACGGGAGTTAGCGCTTCAGCGCTTACTCCCGTCCCAGGCAAAGCGCGGCCGGAGTTAGCGCTTCAGCGCTTACTCCCGTCCCAGGCAAAGCGCGGCTGGAGTTAGCGCTTCAGCGCTTGCTCCCGTCCCAGGCAAAGCACGGCGGCAGTCGCGGCCGCCGCTTCGCCGCCGCATCAGCACGCGAAGATCTTGCCCGGGTTCATCAGGTTGCGCGGATCGAGCGCGAGCTTGATCGCGCGCATCGTGTCGATCGCGTTGTCGCCGTGCTCCTTCGGCAGGAAGCGTATCTTGTGCAGCCCGACGCCGTGCTCGCCCGTACACGTGCCGCCGAGCCGCAGCGCACGCTCGACGATCCGGTCGTTGATGCGTTCGGCCTCGTCGATTTCTTCGGGCTTGTCGGGATCGATCAGGATCGCGACGTGGAAATTGCCGTCGCCGACGTGACCGACGATCGGGCACGGCAGCGACGACGCGCGCAGATCGGCCTCGGTTTCCTCGACGCAGGCGGCGAGCTGCGAGATCGGCACGCATACGTCGGTCGTCACCGCACGGCAGCCGGGCTTCAGCTGCAGCATCGCGAAATACGCGTTATGGCGCGCGGACCAGAGCCGGCTGCGGTCTTCGGGCCGCGTCGCCCATTCGAAACCCTGGCCGTTGTTCTGGCCCGCGAGCGCCTGCACGAGTTCGGCCTGTTCCTTCACGCCGGCTTCCGTGCCGTGGAATTCGAAGAACAGCGTCGGCGCTTCGGCGAGCGTCAGGTTCGAATGGCGGTTGATCGAACGCACGGCAAGCGCGTCGACGAATTCGACGCGCGCGATCGGCACGCCGATCTGGATCGTCTCGATCACGGTGCGCACGGCGTCGCCCATCGTCGGGAACGTGCAGATCGCGGCCGATACGGCTTCCGGCAGCGGATGCAGCCGCAGCGTGATTTCGGTGATCACGCCGAGCGTGCCCTCGGAGCCGACGAACAGGCGCGTCAGATCGTAGCCGGCCGACGACTTGCGCGCGCGCGAGCCGGTCTTCACGACGCGGCCGTCGGCGAGCACCGCCGTGAGGCCGAGCACGTTCTCGCGCATCGTGCCGTAGCGCACGGCATTCGTGCCCGACGCGCGCGTCGCGGTCATCCCGCCGATGCTCGCGTCGGCGCCCGGATCGATCGGGAAAAACAGCCCCGTGTCGCGCAGCGCTTCGTTCAACGCCTTGCGCGTGATGCCGGGCTCGACCGTGACGGTCAGGTCTTCCGCGTTGATCGACAGCACGCGGTTCATCTCGGACAGATCGAGCGACACACCGCCGCGCACCGCGAGCAGATGACCTTCGAGCGACGAGCCGGCGCCGTACGGAATCAGCGGGACGCCGTAGAGCGCGCACTGCGACACGACTTCGCGGACGTCGTCGACGCTGTGCGCGAACACGACCGCGTCGGGCAGCTGCGGATCGAACGGCGATTCGTCGCGGCCGTGGTGTGCGCGCACGGCATCGGCGACCGAGACGCGCTCGCCGAATCTGGCGCGCAGCGCATCGAGCATGGCGGGGGGCAGGGGGCGGCGCGTGGCCGCCGGCGGGGCGGGGTGATTCACGAATGTCTCCTTTGTCGGGGCAGCGCGCGGGCGCGTGCCGGCATCGTGCGCGGCGACCGGCGGACGACGCCGGGCGCATGTCGCGCCGACCGGGTTCGCGGCGGCCGACCGTCCGAAAAACGGGTCCCGCTTCGACGCGGTTTCGGCCCATTCTACGCTGGAACGCCTGCTGCGGCCGTCGCCGCGGGCTGCGATAATCGCGTTCCAACGCAACCGGGCCGCATCGCGGCCGCGCACCGGAGAGGACATTCGCATGGGCAACCGCTTGAGCAAGATCGCCACGCGCACCGGCGACGACGGCACCACCGGCCTCGGCGACGGCCGGCGCGTCGGCAAGGACGATGCGCGGATCGCCGCGATCGGCGACGTCGACGAGCTGAATTCGAACCTCGGCGTGCTGCTCGCCGAAACGCTGCCCGACGACGTGCGCACGGCGCTCGTGACGATTCAGCACGATCTGTTCGATCTCGGCGGCGAGCTGTGCATCCCCGGGCACACGGTGATCGACGACACGCATCTCGCGCGACTGGACCGCTGGCTCGCCGACTACAACGCGACGCTGCCGCCGCTGAAGGAATTCATTCTGCCGGCCGGCTCGCGCGCGGCATCGCTCGCGCACGTGTGCCGGACCGTGTGCCGCCGCGCCGAGCGCTCGATCGTCGCGCTCGGCCGGCACGACGCGCTCAACGATGCGCCGCGACGCTACGTGAACCGGCTGTCGGATCTGCTGTTCGTGCTCGCGCGCGTGCTGAACCGCGCGGCCGGCGGCGCGGACGTGCTGTGGGAGCGCGGCCGCGTCCGGTAACCCAGCCGGCGCCTTTTTCCGCACTGCGACAATTTGTCCGTCCGGCCCGCGATTTTAAAGAGGTATCGTATCCGCATGTTTAACGGAGAACGAACATGACCCAGATCACCGCCGATCAGATGGCACGCGTGAAGGCGACCGCTCCCGTCCTCGCCGAACACGGCGCGACGATTACGAAGCACTTCTACCAGCGCATGTTCGCGCGCCATCCGGAGTTGAAGAACCTGTTCAACCAGACGCATCAGAAGACGGGCACGCAGCCCGAGACGCTCGCGAAGGCCGTCTATGCGTATGCGGCGAACATCGACAATCTGGGTGCGCTCGGCGGTGCGGTGTCGCGGATTTCGCACAAGCACGCGAGCCTGAACATTCGTCCCGAGCACTATCCGATCGTCGGCGAGAACTTGCTCGCGTCGATCGTCGAGGTGCTCGGCGACGCGGTCGACGCGGATACGCTCGAAGCGTGGCGCGTCGCCTACGGCCAGCTCGCGCAAATCCTGATCGGCGCGGAGGCCGACCTGTACGCGGGTGCCGCCTGGAGCGGATTCCGTCCGTTCAAGGTCGCGCGCAAGGTGCGCGAAAGCGACGAGATCACGTCGTTCTACCTGGTGCCGGCGGACGGCGGCGCGGCGCCGTCGTTCGAGCCGGGCCAGTACGTGACGGTGAAGCGCTTCGTGGGCGATCTCGGCGTCGATCAGCCGCGCCAGTACAGCCTGTCCGACGCGCCGAACGGCAAGTGGCTGCGCATCTCGGTGAAGCGCGAGTCGGGCGACGCGGAGGCGATTCCGGCCGGCAAGGTGTCGACGCTGATGCACGACGGCGTCGAAGCGGGTTCGATCGTCGAGGTGACGGCGCCGATGGGCGATTTCTCGCTGAAGCGCGACGCCGATACGCCCGTCGTGCTGATCTCGGGCGGCGTCGGCATCACGCCGATGATGTCGATGCTGTCGACGCTCGTCGCCGAAGGCAGCCGGCGCGACGTGCGGTTCGTCCACGCATGCCGGTCGGGCGCGGTGCACGCGTTCCGCGACTGGCTGAACGACACCGTGCGCGAGCACGCGAACGTGAAGCGTACGGTGCTGTACGAGCGGGTCGGGCCGAACGACCGCGTCGGCATCGATCACGACCTCGAAGGGCGTCTGACGCCCGAGCGCGTGAAGCAGTACGCGCTGGTGCCGGACGCCGACTACTACATCTGCGGCCCGATCGCGTTCATGAAGGCGCAGCGCGATGCGCTGCTCGCGCTGGGCGTCGCGCCGGAGCGCGTGAATACGGAGATTTTCGGTTCGGGGGCGCTCGAGTAACGCGTCGCGCAGGCACTCGCGGCTGCGCGTGAAAAAGCCCGGCGTATGCCGGGCTTTGATTTCGTTGCGTGCAGCACGTCAGGCGCGCAGCACGAGCGTGTCGTGATAGCGCCACAGTTTGGGATCTGCGCTGACGAGCGGCATACCTTCATGTAGCGCCTGCGCAACCATCACGCGGTCGAACGGATCGGCGTGATCCGGAAAATCGGGCAGCGCGGCAACGCCTTCGACGTGATCGCTGCTGATAGGCAGCTCCGCAAAGCCCGCAAGCCGGAACGCCGAACGGGCATCGCGCGGATGGACCGGCAGATTGCCTTTGCGGTATTTGATCGCGATTTCCCAGATGGATGCGGCACTGACGTACAGCGTGTTCTCGGGATGCCCGATCAACGCGGCCGCTGTTGTCGACAGTTGATGCGCGCCCTCCGCCGCCCATAGCGCGATGGGCGTATCGAGCAGCAGCTTCATGGCGCCAGCCTTTGTTCCGAGCTGGCCTCGCAATCGGCGGCGATCGATTCGTCGGCGGCATTGAATGCCTCGACGGTTGTCGGGATGTTCAGCCCGGCAAGTTAGCTAGAGAATGTTAGCTGGTCTAGCAGAGCGAGGCGATCACCGCGCGCTGGCCGCATGGCCGAGGCGCCACGGGACGATCGCGCTGCTTGCCGCCCCGTCAGTTTCCGCTGCCGCTCGCGACGCGGCGCGCCTTCACCGATTCCGCCAGCCCTTCGAGCACCTTCACGCTGTCTTCCCAGTTGATGCAGGCATCGGTGATGCTCTGGCCGTACGTCAGTTCGCAGCCTTCCTTCAGATCCTGACGGCCTTCGACGAGGTGCGACTCGATCATCACGCCGACGATGCGCGAGTCGCCGGCCGCGACCTGGCGGCCGATGTCCGCGCATACCGGAATCTGGTTCTCGTGCTTCTTCGAGCTGTTCGCGTGGCTCGCGTCGATCATCAGGCGCGCGGCGAGGCCGGCCTTGCCAATGTCCGCGCACGCGGCGTTCACGCTGTCCGCGTCGTAGTTCGGCGCCTTGCCGCCGCGCAGGATCACGTGGCAGTCCTCGTTGCCGGCCGTCGACACGATCGCCGAGTGGCCGCCCTTCGTCACCGACAGGAAGTGGTGCGGCTGCGATGCGGCCTTGATCGCATCGACCGCGATCTTCACGTTGCCGTCCGTGCCGTTCTTGAAGCCGACCGGGCACGACAGCCCCGACGCCAGCTCGCGGTGCACCTGCGACTCGGTCGTGCGCGCGCCGATCGCGCCCCACGAGATCAGGTCGGCGATGTACTGCGGGCTGATCATGTCGAGGTATTCGGTGCCGGCCGGCAGCCCCATCTCGTTGATCTGCAGCAGCAGTTCGCGCGCGGTGCGCAGCCCTTCGTTGATCTTGAAGCTGTTGTCGAGATGCGGGTCGTTGATGAGCCCCTTCCAGCCGACCGTCGTGCGCGGCTTCTCGAAGTACACGCGCATCACGATTTCGAGTTCGCCCTTGAAGCGCTCGCGTTCCTTCACGAGCCGGCCCGCGTATTCGAGCGCCGCCTTCGTATCGTGGATCGAGCACGGCCCGATCACGACGATGAGACGGTCGTCCATGCCGTGCAGAATCCGGTGCATCGCCTGCCGCGCGTTGTAGATCAGCTCGGACGCCGCTTCGGAGCAGGCGAATTCGCGGATCAGGTGAGCGGGCGGCGTCAGTTCCTTGAGTTCGCGGATGCGGACGTCGTCGGTATTGTGCGGGGGCATGCTGTTTCTCCTAGCTTTTGGGGGCGCCGTTCGGTCAGTGTGCGTGCGGCAGATTCGTCGATTCGGGTGGTGCGGTGTGTCGTTCGGGCTGCAGGGCGGCCGTCGCGACGACGGCTGGCGAAGGGCGAAAAAAAACCGCCGGGTTCGCCGGCGGTTTTTTCGGGAATTTCGGTTGCGCTTCGCGCGCCATCAACCCTCTCGATCCGCCAGCGGTCTGAGATACCAAAAAAAGTAAAAGTAAAACTTGGCGGACATGACGGAGATTCGGTTCGTCGAAAAAGTCGATTCGGAATTTATACCCGGTCGCCGTGCCGCTGGCAACCGGGGTGCGTCAAAAATGCGGACAATCCGCGCGTTCGGTCAAAAATACGCGGATTGTCTGCGCGACGATGCGGTTATGCCGTACCGCCGACCGTCATCTTGTCGATGCGCAGGGTCGGCTGGCCGACGCCGACCGGCACGCTCTGGCCTTCCTTGCCGCATACGCCGACGCCCGTGTCGAGCGACATGTCGTTGCCGATCATGCTCACGTACTTCAGCGATTCGGGGCCGCTGCCGATCAGCGTCGCGCCCTTGACCGGATACGTGATCTTGCCGTTCTCGATCATGTACGCCTCGGACGCCGAGAACACGAACTTGCCGTTCGTGATGTCGACCTGGCCGCCGCCGAAGTTGACGGCGTAGAGGCCGTTCTTCACCGACGCGATGATTTCCTGCGGATCCTTGTCGCCGTTGAGCATGTAGGTATTCGTCATGCGCGGCATCGGCAGCGCCGCATACGACTCGCGGCGCGCGTTGCCCGTGACCGGCATCTTCATCAGGCGCGCGTTCAGCGTGTCCTGGATGTAGCCCTTCAGGATCCCGTCCTCGATCAGCGTCGTGCACTGCGTCGGGTTGCCTTCGTCGTCGATGTTGAGCGAGCCGCGACGGTTCGGCAGCGTGCCGTCGTCGACGACCGTCACGCCCTTCGCGGCGACCTGCTCGCCGATGCGGCCCGCGAACGCGGACGAACCCTTGCGGTTGAAGTCGCCCTCGAGACCGTGGCCGATCGCCTCGTGCAGCAGCACGCCCGGCCAGCCCGGTCCGAGCACGACCGTCATCGCGCCGGCCGGCGCGGGGCGCGCGTCGAGGTTCACGAGCGCGGCGTGCACGGCGTCATCGACGTAGCGCGACAGCACGTCGTCGGTGAAGTAGCCGTAGTCGAAGCGGCCGCCGCCGCCGCCGGTGCCGATTTCGCGGCGACCGTTCTGCTCGGCGATCACCGTGACCGAAACGCGCACGAGCGGGCGGATGTCGGCCGCGAGCGCGCCGTCGCTGCGCGCGACGAGCACGACGTCGTATTCGCCGGCGAGGCCCGCCATGACCTGCGTGATGCGCGGGTCGCGGCTGCGCGCCATCTGCTCGACGCGTTCGAGCAGCTTCACCTTGGCCGTCGCGTCGAGCGACGCGAGCGGATCGGACGGCAGATAGAGGTCGCGGCCCGAGATGCCTTTCAGCGAGGTCGCCGCCTTCACCTTCTGGCGGCCGCCGCCCGCGGCCGCGATCGCCTTCGTCGCCGCGGCGGCCTGCGCGATCGCTTCCGGCGACAGGTCGTCCGAATACGCGAACGCGGTGCGGTCGCCCGCCACCGCGCGCACGCCGACGCCCTGATCGATGCTGAAGCTGCCCGACTTCACGATGCCTTCCTCGAGGCTCCACGCCTCGCTGCGCGTCGCCTGGAAGTACAGATCCGCGTAGTCGACGCGGTGCGTGAAGATGTCCGCGATCGTGCGCGTGAGCAGGCTCTCGTCGAGGCCGTACGGCGTCAGCAGGATGTCCTTCGCCAGCGCCAGGTTGCGGATGCCGGGTTCGATGATGTTCATGCGGGTATCGGGTGCTCTCAAAAAGTTGTCGGATGCGTATCGCGCAGATGGGTGGGCCGCGCGGCGTTTCAAGCGGACCGGCCGCTCAGGTCAGTACGCGGTGCCGCCACGCGGGCAGGCTCTGGCGTACGTCGGCGATGCGCTGCGGGTCGAGCGTGCCGCTCACGACGCTCGCGCCTTCGTCGCGCACCGCGACGATCTCGCCCCACGGGTCGATCAGCATGCTGTGACCCCAGGTGCGCCGGCCGTTCTCGTGCTTGCCGCCCTGTGCGGCCGCGAGCACGTAGCACTGGTTCTCGACCGCCCGCGCGCGCAGCAGCGTCTCCCAGTGCGCGCGGCCCGTCGTATACGTAAACGCCGACGGCACGACGATCAGCGCGCAATCGCCCATCCTGCGATACAGCTCCGGAAAGCGCAGATCGTAACAGACCGACAGCCCGACCCGGCCGAACGGCGCGTCGAACGTGACGACCGTCTCGCCCGGGCGGATCGTGCGCGCCTCGTCGAACGACTCGTCGCCTTTCTCGAAGTTGAACAGATGGATCTTGTCGTAGCGCGCGGCCTCGTTGCCCGACGGATCGAACACGAGCGTCGTGTTCAGCACGCGCTGCGGTTCCGGCGCCTTCAGCGGCAGCGTGCCGCCGATGACCCAGAGCGCGTGGCGGCGTGCGGCGTCGGCGAGGAACTGCTGGATCGGGCCGTCGCCGTACGGCTCGGCGAGCGCGAGCTTGTCGGTGTCGCGCTGCCCCATGAAGCAGAAATACTCGGGCAGCAGCACGAGTTGCGCGCCTTCGTCGGCGGCTTCCGCGATCAGGCGGCGCGCTTCGGCGAGATTGCGTCCGACGTCGGGCGTGCTGACCATCTGCAAGGCGGCAACGCGGAACGGCGTGGCGGATGGGGCGGAATCGGTCATCGCGAAATCGGTGGCGTCATAAATGGGGTGCGGCCCGGCGGTAACGGCGGTTCAGTGCCCGGCCGCCTCGGCTGCATCGCGATTCATCTTACCCTGATCGCCCCGCACCCGCTCGATGTGCGGATGCGCCCACGATCCGGTGATCGCGTAGTCGAGCGCGAACGCGTGCTGCAGCGTCTGCGACAGCGCGAAGTCGGCGGCGAGCACGCCGACGCCGAGCAGCGGATTGATCACCGCCGCCGCGATCGCGGCCGCACCCGCGCCGACCTTCGGCGCGACGTGCGCATGGAGATCCTGCGTCTCGGTGCCGAGATCGACGGCGCCGCGCACCGTCACGTTCGCCGGTGCGGTCGTCATCGCGAAATCGTCGGTGCGCGCGATGCCGTTCGAAACGCGGGCGGTGCCGGTGATCTTGTCGAACGGCAGTCCCTTGCCGATCACGTCGCGGAAATTCAGCGTCAGGAAGCGCGCGAGGCTCTGCAGGCTCAGCACGCCGAGCAACTTCGCGGCGCCCGGATCGACCTTCAGGATTTGCCCGTGCTCGAGGTCGAGCGCGATCTGGCCGTTCAGCGACGGCAGGTCGACCGCGGTCGGGCCGCCGCGCCAGCCGACCTTGCCGGTCACCGAACCCTGGCCCTTCGCGAGCGTACGCGGCAGCCCGACGCGATCGAGCAGCGCACCCGCATCGTCGACGTCGAGCCGGAAGTCGAACACCGACCGCCGCGGCGCCTCGCTTTCCTCGACGCCGCGCGCGAGCGCGCGGCGCGACGTGCGCCAGTTGCCGGTCGCGCTCAGCTTCGCGTCCGGGTTCGTCAGCGTGAGGCGGTCGAGCTGCCAGACCGGCGTGCCGTTCTCGTCGACGTTGCGTGCGTTGACGACGAGGCGGCCGATGTCGTGGTTGCGCGCGACGACCTGGTCGACGATCACGTCGACCGACGGCATCGGCCGATCGGTCGGCGTCGGCAGGTTCATCGCGCGGCCGACGAGATCGTGCTGCGCGCTGTCGGGAATCACGAGCTTCGCGAGCCGTGCGTTGAGCACACCGGCGCCGTTGTGGCCGCCGCCCGGCGCCCACGACAGATAGCCCGACACCTGGTTCGAGGCGATGTTGGCCTGCCACAGATCGTCGACGTGCGACGCGCCGACGATCACGTTTTCCCAGTTGCGCTTGAGCAGCGTCAGCGTGCCGAAATGGAGCGCAAAGCGCTTCGGCGTGAAGCTCGCGACATCGACGCGCGATGCGGCCGGCGGCTGCGCCGCGCGCGGCGTCTCGGCGCGCAGCGTGTGCGCCAGCGCGATCCAGGCGTCCGCGTCGAACGCGTCGACGTCGACGGCCGCGCTGACGCCTTCCTGCGGCATGTCGGGCATGCGGTGGATGCCCATCGCGCCGCGCACGGCGCGCAGCGGCGCACCGCGCGTCGCATCGAGCAGATAGGTCGCAGACACGGGGCCGAGCGTCAGGTCCGCGTGCTCGAGGCGCGTGCCGTCGGTCTGCGGCGCCGGCTGCAGCGTGAAGCGGAACGGCATCGTCGTGCCGGCCGGCTTCGCGAAGGGCGCGGGGAAGTTCAGCGCGACGCCGGTCAGGTCCGATTGCGCGGCGATGTCCGGCAGGCGGCCCGGCGCGCCGCGCACCGCGATCCGGTACGGCGCGTCGCCGCTCACGTGTTCGAGCAGCGCCGCCGCGGCGCCACGCAGATTCAGCCCGCGCGCGGCGTCGAGCGCGAGCTTGCCGTCGACGTCGACGGCGTACGGCCCGTGCGACTGGAAGCGGCCGCTCGCGCGCACCGGGCCGCCGAGGAAGCGGCCCGACAGCGCATGCAGCGACGCGCCGGTTTCGGTGAAGCGCACCTGTCCGCGCAGCGCGGACAGCGGCGGCATGCCGTCCGCCGACAGCGTGTTGCCGCCGAACGCGAGCGCGCCTTCGATCCGCGTATGCGGATGCGCGACGTGCTGCGGAATCGTCAGCTTCAGTGCGAGCGACGCCGGCCCCTGCGCGTCGATGCGCGCGCCGACGTGATCGCTCATCGCGCCGAGCGAGCTGTTGTCCGCGTAATCGATCAGGTCGGCGAGCGGCCCTTGCGCGTGGCCTTCGATCACGAGCGGCGAGTCGCTCGGGTGGCCGAGGTCGTCGATGCGGCCGGCGACCTTCGTCACCGCGACACGCTTGTAATGCGCGCGGTCGATGTCGAAGCGCAGCTTGTTCTGCGCGAGCTCGAACACGCCGTCGATGCCGTCGAGCGCGGGCCACACGCTCGGCGTGCCGTTCGCGAGCGTGCGCGGCGGGTACGGCGTCGGCTCGAAGCGGCCGCCCGTAAACGGCGCGACGATGTGGAACACGCCGGCCGTCGGCTCGTGCTGAAACGGAAACTTGTCGAGCGGGCCGCGCGCGACGATCGACGCGCCCTTCGTCACGCGGCCGTCCTGCAGCGCGTGGCCGAGATAGGCACGCAGGTGATCGGACATCCCCGTCGGCAGATAGCGCGGAATCCGGGCGACCGACGCGCGCGCGAAATCGGCGCGCAGGTCGAGCGAGCCGCGGCCGTGGCCCGGATTCGTGTAGGTGCCCGACACCGCGATCTCGGCGTCGGGGTTCGCCACGAACAGATCGGGCACATTCACGTCGACGCGCGCGTGCTTTTCGCCGGGCGCCGGCGTGATGGTCCAGTTCGCGCGGCCGCGCAGCTTGTCGAAGGTGAGCCGCGGCTCGTCGAATTCGCCGGGCACCGTGACGGCCGCGTCGACCGTGTCGAATTCGGCGGTGCCGCCCGTCTCGCTCGCGTCGACGCGGCCCCACAGGTTCTCGACGCCCGGCAGGCCGGCGCGCGGATGGCCGCGCGCGGACAGCCCCGGTGGCGGCTCCTGCGCCGCGAAGCTGATGCCCTGCAGATCGCCGAGGAACCGGTAGCGCACGATGGGCGCGGCGCCCATGCGGCGCTCCTCGTCGGCGAGGTCGGCGCGCGCGGGCTTCGCGCGTTCGACTTCGATGTGGTAGTTCGACATCATCCCGCGCGGGTCGATCTTGACGAGCTCGTTGCGCAGCCGCGCGGGCAGCGGCAGCCCGCGGATGAATTCGCTGAGGATGCCGAGATCGACGCGGTCGCCGACGACGCTGAGCAGCTGGCCCTGATCGGCCGTCGGCACGCGATAGCGCGCCTTCAGCGTCGACAGCGCGAGCGAACGCGCGAGCGGCGTGCCGTCGGGCAGCGGCGGCTGGCCCAGCTCGGCGTTGAAGTGCGTCAGATGCAGCGTGTAGTCGCGGCCCGGATCGAGCGCGAGATCCCAGCGGAAGCCGACCGTCGGCACGTCGAGGCGCGGCTGTGTCGGCCGTACGCGCAGCGCGACGTCGGCACCCTGCAGGTCGCCGCCCGCCGAGCGCAGCCGGCCGTTGCTGAAGGTCGCCCAGATCGCGTTGTCGATCCGGCCGGCATGGATCGTGAGCGGCATGTCGACATAGCGCGCCAGCGTCTGCAGATCGACGGGGCCCGTCGACAGATAGGCATTGCCCGTCCAGTTCGAGGGCTTGCCGATCGGCGCGAGCGCCTTGTGCGTGAAGCGTGCGCGGAAATCGAGCGGGCCGAGCAGCAGCGTGCCGTTCGCGGGCGCCTGCAGCGCGGCCTTGTGCAGGCGGCCGTCGTTGAGCACGGCGAGCCGGATGCCGGACAGCGCGAGTTCCGGCGCGTCGTGCTGCGCGTCGCGCCAGCGCAGCGTGCCGCCGCGCAGCACGATCGCTTCCTGTTTCAGCAGCCAGGTGCCGAACGTGTCGTTGCCGCCGTGCGCGGACGCGACGCCGACGCCCGCGATGCTGAGCGAGCCGTCCGCCGCGCGCGCGACGACGAGATCCGGCTCATCGACGATCAGGCTCGACAGCGCGGGCGACAGCCGCAGCAGCGACATCCACGACAGCGCAGCCGTCGCGTGCGGCACCGACAGCGCGACCTGACCGTCGCGGCCGCGAATCGTCAGATGGGTGACTTCGACGCCCGGCTGCATGCCGGACCAGTGCGGCGAGAGCTTACCGATCGACAGTTGTGCGTGGAGCTTGTCGGACACCGCTCGCTCGATGCGCGGGCGGAATTCGTCGATGCGCGGCAGCAGCACGTAGCGCAGCCCGAGGAACGTGCCGCACGCGACGAAGTACGTGCCGATCGCGACCGCCAGCGTCACCTTGAACACGCGACGCAGCACCGGATGATCGTGCTTCGGAGTGGCCGCTTCGGGCGCTGCTGCGGCGGATTCCTGACGGTCGGACATGCGGCGGACGGGCGGCGATATGGTAGTTTTGCAGACTGACGTTGAAATGTATCACACGGGTTCGTGCCGGCGGCCGCCAGGCGGCGCGGCGCGGGCCTCCCGGCGCGCGGCGTCGCACGGGCGCGGCGCGTCCGCGATGCCGCGCCTTGTCCATTGGGGCCGGCCCGCAGCGCGCATCGAATGCAGGCGCGTGCCGGCCGGCCCGACCGCAAGGCCTGCTTCTCGATGACCGACGCTTCCGCCCTGATCAGCACGTCCTATTCCCGTTACCTCGCGCGCGCGGCCGCCGCGCGCCCGGCGCTCGTCGAGCAGATCGCCCGCTGGGCCGACGCGCCGCTCACGCGCGCGCAGCAGGACGAACGGCTCACCGAGCTGCTCGGCGTGCCGCCGGCCGGCGCGGCCGTGCCGACCGACGAACAGTTGAAGCGCGCACTGCGGCAATTGCGCACCGAGGTGTTCGGCGCGGTGGCCGAGCGCGACCTGCGCGGGCTCGCGAGCGTCGCCGAGGTGACGGGCGCGATGACCGATCTGGCCGAGCTCGCCGTGCAGCGCTCGCTCGCGCTGCTGTCGGCCGAATTCGAGGCGCTGTACGGCGAGCCGCGCGGCGCCGACGGCCAGCGCGTGGTGCTCGGCGTCGTCGGGATGGGCAAGCTCGGCGGCCGCGAACTGAACGTGTCGTCCGACATCGACCTGATCTTCGTCTACGAGGACGACGGCGAGACGGCCGGCGGCACGCGCGCGCCGCTGTCCACGCAGGAATATTTCACGCGGCTCGGCCGGCGCCTGATCGGCGTGCTGTCGGAAGTCACGGCCGACGGCTACGTGTTTCGCGTCGACATGCGGCTGCGCCCGAACGGCGATTCCGGGCCGCTCGTATGCAGCCTCGGGATGCTCGAAGAGTATTTCTACGTGCAGGGGCGCGAGTGGGAGCGCTACGCCTGGATCAAGGGGCGGCTCGTGTCGGAAGGCGACAGCGACGCCGCGCGGCGGCTCGCGTCGCAGCTCGAGTCGATCGTGAAGCCGTTCGTGTACCGGCGCTATCTCGACTTCGGCGTGATCGGCGCGATCCGTTCGCTGCATCAGCAGATTCGCCACGAAGCCGCGCGCCGCGCGTCGATGCGGCCCGACAAGGCCGACGACATCAAGCTCGGCCGCGGCGGCATCCGCGAGATCGAGTTCAGCGCGCAGGTGTTCCAGCTGATCCGCGGCGGCCAGGATGCGGGGTTCCGCGTGCGGCCGACGCTCGCGGTGCTCGCGCACGCGCAGGCGCGCGGCTTGATCGCCGACGACGTGCGTGCGCGGCTGACCGACGCGTACAACTTCCTGCGCACGCTCGAGCACCGGCTGCAGTACCGCAACGACGCGCAGACGCATGCGATGCCGGTCGAACCCGACGAGCGCGCGGCGCTCGCGGCCTCGCTCGGCTTTGCCGACTACGTGGCGCTGATGACGGTGCTCGACGCGCATCGCACGTTCGTCGAGGCGCAGTTCGATCAGATCTTCGCGGACAAGGTGGGCGGCGGCCCGTGCAGTGCCGGCGACGACACGGCGGCCACCTGGATCTGGAGCGGCGCACTCGCTGACGACGGCGAGGACGACGCGCTGACGGCGCGCCTCGGGGGGCTCGGCTTCGCCGATCCGGCCGCGATGCTCGCGCGGCTGCGCGCCGTATGGCAATCGTCGCGCTATACGGGGCTGCCGGAAAAGAGCCGTCAGCGCTTCGACAGCGTCGCGCAGCGCGCGCTCGAGGCGGCACCGAACATCGACGCCGCGCGCCGCGACGACACGATCGTGCGCCTGTTCGACCTGCTGGAGACGGTCAGCCGGCGCGGCGTCTACCTGGCGCTGCTGACCGAATATCCGGCCGCGCTCGACCGCGTGCTGTCGGTGCTCGGCGCGACGCGCTGGGGCGGCGGCTATCTGATCCGCCACCCGCAGCTGCTCGACGAATTGCTCGACGACGAAGCGATTGCAAGCCCGTTCGACTGGCCCGCGTTCAAGGACGCGCTGCGCGCGCGCCTGGCCGCCGCCGACGGCCCCGAGCAGCAGATGGACCTGCTGCGGCATGCGCAGCACGCGGAGGTATTCCGGATCCTGCTGATCGACCTGGCCGGGCAGCTGTCGGTCGAGCACGTCAGCGACCGGCTGTCGGAGCTCGCCGACGCGGTGCTCGACGTCACGATCGAAGTCGTCTGGTCGCAGCTCGCGAAGCGTCACCGCGACGTGCCGAAATTCGCGGTGATCGCATACGGCAAGCTCGGCGGCAAGGAGCTCGGCTACGCATCCGATCTCGACCTGATCTTCCTGTACGACGATCCGGACGATCGCTCGGCCGACGTGTACACCACGTTCACGCGGCGCCTCATCACCTGGCTGACGACGGCCACCGGCGCCGGCGCGCTGTTCGACATCGACCTGCGCCTGCGGCCGAACGGCGAGGCCGGGCTGCTCGTGACGGATCTCGACGCGTTCCGCCGCTATCAGCTGCGCGAAGGCGATGCGGCGAACACCGCCTGGGTCTGGGAGCACCAGGCGCTGACGCGGGCGCGCTACAGCGCGGGCGACGCGGAGATCGGCGCGGCGTTCGAGGCGATCCGCCGGCAGGTGCTGACGACGCCGCGCGACGCGGACGTCCTCGCGAAGGAAATCGTCGACATGCGCGCGAAGGTGCTCGCCGGACACCCGAACCAGACCGAGCTGTTCGATCTGAAGCACGACCGCGGCGGGATGGTCGACATCGAGTTCATCGTCCAGTACTGGGTGCTGCTGCACGCGTCGAGCGACCCGGAACTGATCCGCAACACGGGCAATATCGCGCTGCTGCGCGAAGTCGCGCGCTTCGGGTTGATGGGCGAGGACGAGGCCGAGCGCGTCGGCGCGGCGTACCGCACGTACCGGAAGCTGCAGCACAAGCTGCGGCTCGACGGGATGGAGAAGGCGCGCGTCGAGCCGGCGCTCGTCGCCGACGAGCGCGCGGCCGTGATCGCGCTGTGGACGCGTGTATTCGGTGCGCTTGAAACGGGCGTTTGATTGGCGGCGGCGTGCGCGGGCGGGCGGCGCTTCTATATAAGTAAACGCGCGGGCGGAGCAGGCGGGCGCACGTGCGGTCCGCCCGCCGCGACGGCGCTGCGGCGCCGGCGTGCTTGCTGCGCCGCAGCGTCAGGCCGCGAGCATTTCCTTCGCGTGCTTGCGTGTCGTGGCGGTGATCTCGAGCCCGCCGAGCATCCGCGCGACTTCCTCGATCCGGCTCGCCTTGTCGAGCGCGACGACGGTCGACACCGTGCCGCCGTGCTCGTCGCTGCCTTTCGCGACCTGGAAATGGTGGTCGCCGCGCGCGGCGACCTGCGGCAGGTGCGTCACGCACAGCACCTGCCGGTCGCGCCCGAGCTGATGCAGCAGCCGGCCGACGACTTCGGCCACGCCGCCGCCGATACCCGTATCGACCTCGTCGAAGATCAGCGTCGGCGTCGGGCTCGCGGCGCTCGCGATCACCGCGAGCGCAAGGCTGATCCGCGCGAGTTCGCCGCCCGACGCGACTTTGGCAAGCGGGCGCAGCGGCACGCCGGCGTGGCCCGCAACGCGGAATTCGATCTGTTCGAGCCCGTGCGGGCCGCCGTCCGCGAGCGGCACGAGCGCGACTTCGAAGCTGCCGCCCGCCATCGACAGCTCCTGCATGCCGGCCGTCACCGCGGTGCCGAGCGCCTTCGCTGCTTGCGCGCGCGCCTTCGACAGGCGCTTCGCGTCGGCCAGATAAGCGTCCCACGCCTTCGCCTGCGCGGCTTCGAGCGCGCCGAGATCGGCCGCCGCGTCCAGCGCGGCAAGCTGCGCGCGGCGCGCCGCGTGTTCCTCGTGCAGCGTGTCGGGTGGCAGCCGGAACTTGCGGGCGGTCGAATGCAGCGCGTCGAGGCGCATTTCGACCTGCGCGAGGCGGTCGGGATCGAGATCCAGACGCTGCGCGTAATGCGACAGCGAATAGACCGCTTCCTGCAGCTGGATTTCGGCCGGCTCGAGTGACGCGAGCGCGTCGCCGAGCGCGGCATCGTAGTCGGCGAGGCTGCGCAGCTTCGACACGATCGCGCCGAGCTGCGTGAGCATCGCATCGTCCGATTCGGACAGCGCATCGAGCGCGCCGCGCACGCCTTCGATCAGATTCGCCGAATGCGACAGGCGCTTGTGCTCGGCGCTCACCTCTTCCCATTCGCCCGGCTGCGGCGCGAGCTTGTCGAGCTCCGCGAGCTGCCACGCGAGCTTTTCGCGCTCGAGCTGCAGCTCGCGTTCGTGCGCCTTCGCCGCGTCGATCGCCTGCGTCGCGTCGCGCCAGACACGCCACGCGCGCGCGACGTTCGCGGCCTCGGCGACGAGCCCCGCGTGCGTGTCGAACAGCTCGCGCTGCGCGTCGGGACGCATCAGCAGCTGGTGCGCGTGCTGCCCGTGAATGTCGACGAGCATCTCGCCGAGTTCGCGCAGTTGCGCGAGCGTCGCGCTGGTGCCGTTGATGAAGGCGCGCGAGCGGCCGTTCGCGTCGATCACGCGGCGCAGCATCACGGTGTCTTCGGCATCGAACGCGTGTTCGTCGAGCCAGCGCGCGACGCGGTCGTGCGGCGTGAATTCGGCGGTGATGTCGGCGCGGCTGCAGCCGGTGCGCACGACGCTCGCGTCGGCGCGTTCGCCGAGCGCAAGGGCGAGCGCGTCGATCAGGATCGATTTTCCGGCGCCGGTTTCGCCGGAAAAGACGGTAAAGCCGGCGTCGAATTCGAGATCGAGCGCGGCGACGATGACGAAGTCGCGTATCGAGAGGTGGCGGAGCATGGTGTCGGGCGGCGGCGCGTCAGGACGCCTTGTCGTCTTCGTTCGAGGCGTGCTCGTTCCAGTGCAGCTTCTTGCGCAGCGTCGCGTAGTAGCTGTAGCCGATCGGATGCAGGAACGGCACCGTGTGCTTCGAGCGGCGCACCTCGATCGTATCGTTCAGTTCGAGCGCGGTGAACGACTGCATGTCGAAGTTCACGTTGACGTCGCGCCCGCCGACGATCTGGATCGCGATCTTCGAATCGTCCGGCAGCACGATCGGCCGGTTCGACAGCGCGTGCGGCGCAATCGGCACGAGCACGATGCCCTGCAGCTGCGGATGGAGGATCGGGCCCGCCGACGACAGCGCGTACGCGGTCGAGCCGGTCGGCGTCGCGACGATCAGGCCGTCGGAGCGCTGGTTGTACATGTACCGGCCGTCGACCGACGCGCGCAGCTCGACCATCCCGGAGAAGCCGCTGCGGTTCACGACGACGTCGTTGAACGCGAGCGCGTGGTAGATCGGTTCGCCGTCGCGGACGATTCGCGCCTCGAGCAGCGAGCGCTCCTCGCGCTCGAACTTGCCCGACAGCATCACGGGGACGAGCGCCTGCATGTCGGCCGCGGCGATGTCGGTGATGAAGCCGAGCCGGCCGTGGTTGATGCCGATCAGCGGCGTCCGGTACGGCGCGAGCTGCCGGCCGATGCCGAGCATCGTGCCGTCGCCGCCGAGCACGACCGCGACGTCGGCGCGCGCGCCGATCTCGGCCGGCGTCAGCGCCGGATAGCCCGAGATGCCGATCTCGCGCGCGGTGTCGCCTTCGAACACGACCTCGAACCCGCGCTTCGCGATGCAGGCGGCGAGCGTCGCGAGCGGCTCGGCGATGCCCGGCGTGTTGCTGCGGCCGACGAGTGCGACGGTGTTGAACAGATTACCGGTTTTCATGCCGGCATTACACCATAGCTCGATGCCGAAAAGAACCGGTCGTGCCGCCGCGGGGCCGGATCGGACGCCGCCGCGCAACAGCGCTTGCGGCCACTCGCCGCGCTCGCGCGGTTGCGCTAAAATTTTCCACCATGCTAGATCCTCGCGCACGAACCCTCCTGAAAACCCTGATCGAACGGTATATCGCCGACGGTCAGCCGGTCGGATCGCGCACGTTGTCCCGGTACTCGGGGCTCGAACTGAGCCCCGCGACGATCCGCAACGTGATGTCCGATCTGGAGGAGCTCGGCCTGGTGTCGAGCCCGCACACGTCGGCCGGCCGCGTGCCGACGCCGCGCGGCTACCGGCTGTTCGTCGACACGATGCTGACCGTCGAAACGCCGATCGACGCCGCGGCCGTCGCGCGGCAGGTGCAGAGCACGCTGCAGGCCGGCGAGCCGCAGCAGAAGGTGGTCGCCGCCGCGGCGAGCGTGCTGTCGAACCTGTCGCAGTTCGCCGGCGTCGTGCTGACGCCGCGCCGCAGCCACGTGTTCAAGCAGATCGAGTTCATGCGGCTGTCGGAAAAGCGCATCCTGCTGATCATCGTGACGCCCGAAGGCGACGTGCAGAACCGCATGCTGGCGACGCCGCGCGACTATTCGCCGTCGCAGCTGACCGAAGCGTCGAACTACATCAACGCGCATTTCGCGGGCCTGTCGTTCGACGAGGTGCGGCGGCGCCTGCGCGACGAAATCGACCAGCTGCGCGGCGACATGACCGCGCTGATGCACGCGGCCGTGACGGCGAGCACCGAGGTGCCCGACACCGAGGACACGGTGCTGATTTCCGGCGAGCGCAACCTGCTCGAGGTGGCGGACCTCTCGTCCGACATGGCGCGGCTGCGCAAGCTGTTCGACGTATTCGACCAAAAGACGGGCCTCCTGCAACTGCTCGACGTGTCGAGCCACGCCCAGGGCGTGCAGATCTTCATCGGCGGCGAATCGACGCTCGTGCCGATCGAGGAGATGAGCGTCGTCACCGCGCCTTACGAGGTGAACGGCAAGATCGTCGGCACGCTCGGCGTGATCGGGCCGACGCGGATGGCGTACAACCGCGTGATCCCGATCGTCGACATCACCGCGCGCCTGCTGTCGCTGACGCTGAGCCAGCAATAGCCGGCACGAGCGCGTTTCGCCATCATCGGCGCGCGGGCGCCGCGCCGCCAGTCGGCCGGACGGCCAGGGGGCGGCGGATCGATCGTCGCGGGCGGCCTGCGCGCCGGGCCGGTCTCCCGCGGTTTGACCACGCGCCCCGACCTGCGCGCCGGCCGGTCTTCCGCGGCCCGGCCTTCGCGGCCCCACCTCCGCGCCCCGCTATAATTGAAAACCATCCGGTTTCGTGCCTCGAGCACGCTCTTGCCCATGCGTTTCGACCTTGAGCCGCCTTCGAGCGTCGCGGCTGCCCACCGCGTCGGCGTGCTGCTGATCAATCTCGGCACGCCCGACGCGCCGACGCCGCGTGCGGTGCGGCGCTACCTCGCCGAATTCCTGTCCGATCCGCGTGTCGTCGAAATCCCTCAGCCCGTCTGGCAGGTGCTGCTGCGCACGCTGATCCTGCCGCTGCGCGGCCGGGCGTCGGCGAAGAAGTACGCGGCGGTCTGGATGCCCGAGGGTTCGCCGCTGCGCGTGTACACCGAGCGTCAGACCGAGGGCGTGCGGCATCTGCTCGCCTCGAACGACTATCACGTGCTGGTCGACTACGCGATGCGCTACGGCAGCCCCGGCATCGCGCAGGCGCTCGCGCAGTTCAAGCGCGCGGGCGTCGAGCGCGTGCTGCTGATGCCGATGTACCCGCAGTATTCCGCATCGACGACGGCCACCGCGTTCGACGCCGCCTTCGCGGCGCTCGCGCGCATGCGCAACCAGCCGGAAGTGCGCACGGTGCGCCACTATGCCGACCATCCGGCCTACATCCACGCGCTCGCCGAGCAGGTGCGCCACTACTGGGCGCAGCACGGCCGGCCCGACTTCGCGGCCGGCGACAAGCTCGTGCTGAGCTTTCACGGCGTGCCGAAGCGCACGCTCGATCTCGGCGATCCGTATCACGACCAGTGCCAGCAGACGGGCGCGCTGCTGATGGCCGCGCTCGGGCTCTCGACGATCGAATGCCGCGTGACGTTCCAGTCGCGCTTCGGCAAGGCCGAATGGCTGCAGCCGTACACGGCGCCGACGCTGCGCGAGCTCGGCGAGGCCGGCGTGCGGCGCGCCGACGTGTTCTGCCCGGGCTTCACGGCCGACTGCCTCGAGACGATCGAGGAGATCGGCATGGAAGTGCGCGACGAGTTCATCGCGGGCGGCGGCCAGTCGTTCCACCGGATTCCGTGCCTGAACGGCGCGCCGGCGTGGATCGGCGCGCTCGGCGAGATCGTCGCGGAGAATCTGCAGGGCTGGCCCGTGCGGACCGCCCAACCCGAAACGGTGAACGGATGAACTACAGGATTTCGACGGAGCCCGGCGCGAAGCTGCGCATCGACAAATGGCTGTGGGCCGCGCGGTTCTTCAAGACGCGCTCGCTCGCGAGCGATGCGGTCGACAAGGGGCGCGTGAAGATCGGCGGCGCGGCCGTCAAGCCGGCGAAGGAAGTGCGCGTCGGCGACGAGGTCGAGATTGCGATCGACGGCATCGTCTGGCACATTGCCGTGCTGGGCGTCTGCGACGTGCGCGGGCCGGCGAGCGTCGCGCAGACGCTCTATGCGGAAACGGAAGCAGGGCGCGCCGAGCGGCTCGCCGAACTGGAGCGGCGGCGTACGTATCGCGAGCCGGCGGCCGCGCTGCACGGCCGGCCGACGAAGCGCGACCGCCGCATCATCGACAAACTGTCCGGTGGACGCTGAACAGCTGATCGAACGTCGCGCGCACGCTGCCGTATTCGGTCGTGCGGTCGGTCACGGCGCCCGAAAGGCAAATGGTGGTGGTGCCGGCGATGAGTACCAGCGCGACCGCCGATATCGCAAAGGTCAGTTTCACGGTACTCCCCTCGAAAAGACGGGTAAATGGCGCCAGGCGGAGATCGGGCGGCGGGAGCTAGGGTAAACGCGCTTTTCCCGACGCCTGAAACGAGTGTAGTGCAGCGCACAGTGCCGGGCTAGTACTTCCCCGGTAAGCGTTGTTACCGGCCGTTTCGCGCGATTCGGCGGCCGATGCGCGCAATGCGGGGCAAACCGCATCGTTGTTTCGCCGCACGCGCGAATTCCGGCGAATCTCCCTCTTGAAACCGCGGTTTTTGCCCTTATCTGCACCAGCAATGTGCGGCACCTTCGGTCATACGTCCGGCGGTTGCCGATTTGGCTTCAACCTCTAATCGACTTTCAGCGACATGGAAAACACGCAAGAGAACCCGGCATCCCAATCGGCCGAAGAAAACGGCAGCGAGACGCAGGCGGCACAAGACGCGGCTCCCGCCGCGCAAGCAGCCGACGCGGCGCTCGCCGAGGCTCAAGCCAAGGTCGCCGAGCTGCAGGAAAGCTACCTGCGGGCGAAGGCCGAGACCGAGAACGTTCGTCGTCGCGCGCAGGAAGACGTCGCGAAGGCCCATAAATTCGCGATCGAAAGCTTCGCCGAGCACCTGCTGCCGGTGCTCGACAGCCTCGAAGCCGCCGTCGGCGACACGTCGGGCGACATCGCCAAGGTGCGCGAAGGTGTCGAGCTCACGCTGCGCCAGCTGACGAGCGCGCTCGAGAAGGGCCGCGTCGTCGCGATCAATCCGGTCGGCGAGAAGTTCGATCCGCACCGCCACCAGGCGATCTCGATGGTCCCGGCCGATCAGGAGCCGAACACCGTCGTCACGGTGCTGCAAAAGGGCTACACGATCGCCGACCGCGTGCTGCGTCCGGCGCTCGTGACGGTCGCGCAGCCGAAGTAAGGGCGTCGCCATGCTACCCGCCGGCGTCGATCCGGCCGCGTTCGACGCGTTCGGCATGCAGCCGCTGTCCGCCGACACGTTCGACGCCGGCATCGCCGGCGCCGGCGACGCGCTCGCCGTGGTGTTCTTCTGGGGCGTCGACTGCTTCAACTGCGAGATCGCGAAGAAGGCGATGCTCGCGCAGCCCGACGCGATCCGCGCACTGGGCCTGAAGTGGTTCCACTGCAACGTGTACGAACACCGCGAGCTCGGGCGCCGCTTCGGGCTGCACGGCGTGCCCACCTGGTTCTTCTTCCATCGCGGCAAGCGGCTGGGCCGCGCGACCGGCTGGCACGGGCTCGCGCAGTTCCAGGCGGCGGTCGCGGCCGCGCGCGCGAAGATCGCTGCGTCGGCGCCCGCGGAGGACGATCCTGCTTCGCGCGGCGATTGAAAAAATTTAATATCCGCATCGGTCGTCAGGTCTTGAAAACGGATCCGCCGGACGCATTTCGGGAACAGAGTTGAATTCGGCGCGCGAAACCGGCCAAAAACGGCCGGTTTCGCGCAGCAAACAAGCATTTCTGGAGATTAGGAAAAAATGGGAAAGATCATCGGTATTGACCTCGGCACCACGAACTCGTGCGTCGCGGTGATGGAAGGCAACCAGGTCAAGGTCATCGAGAACTCGGAAGGTGCGCGCACCACGCCGTCGATCATCGCGTACATGGACGACAACGAAGTGCTCGTCGGTGCGCCGGCCAAGCGTCAGTCCGTGACGAACCCGAAGAACACGCTGTTCGCGGTGAAGCGCCTGATCGGCCGCCGCTTCGAAGAGAAGGAAGTGCAGAAGGACATCGGCCTGATGCCGTACTCGATCATCAAGGCCGACAACGGCGACGCATGGGTCGAGGCGCACGGGCAGAAGCTCGCGCCGCCGCAGGTGTCGGCCGAAGTGCTGCGCAAGATGAAGAAGACGGCCGAAGACTACCTCGGCGAGCCGGTCACGGAAGCCGTGATCACGGTGCCGGCATACTTCAACGACAGCCAGCGCCAGGCCACCAAGGACGCCGGCCGCATCGCGGGCCTCGAAGTCAAGCGGATCATCAACGAGCCGACCGCGGCCGCGCTCGCGTTCGGTCTCGACAAGGCCGAGAAGGGCGACCGCAAGATCGCCGTGTATGACCTCGGCGGCGGTACGTTCGACGTGTCGATCATCGAGATCGCGGACGTCGACGGCGAGAAGCAGTTCGAAGTGCTGTCGACCAACGGCGACACGTTCCTCGGCGGCGAGGACTTCGACCAGCGCATCATCGATTACATCATCGGCGAGTTCAAGAAGGAGCAGGGCGTCGACCTGTCGAAGGACGTGCTCGCGCTGCAGCGCCTGAAGGAAGCGGCCGAAAAGGCGAAGATCGAGCTGTCGTCGAGCCAGCAGACCGAAATCAACCTGCCGTACATCACGGCCGACGCATCGGGTCCGAAGCACCTGAACCTCAAGATCACGCGCGCGAAGCTCGAAGCGCTGGTCGAGGATCTGGTCGAGCGCACGATCGAACCGTGCCGCATCGCGATCAAGGACGCCGGCGTCAAGGTGTCGGACATCGACGACGTGATCCTCGTCGGCGGCCAGACGCGCATGCCGAAGGTGCAGGAGAAGGTGAAGGAATTCTTCGGCAAGGAACCGCGCCGTGACGTGAACCCGGACGAAGCCGTCGCCGTCGGCGCGGCGATCCAGGGCCAGGTGCTGTCCGGCGACCGCAAGGACGTGCTGCTGCTCGACGTGACCCCGCTGTCGCTCGGCATCGAAACGCTCGGCGGCGTGATGACGAAGATGATCAGCAAGAACACGACGATCCCGACGAAGCACTCGCAGGTGTATTCGACGGCGGACGACAACCAGTCGGCCGTGACGATCAAGGTGTATCAGGGCGAACGCGAAATGGCGGCCGGCAACAAGCTGCTCGGCGAGTTCAACCTCGAAGGCATCCCGCCCGCACCGCGTGGCGTGCCGCAGATCGAAGTGACCTTCGACATCGACGCGAACGGCATCCTGCACGTCGGCGCGAAGGACAAGGCGACCGGCAAGGAGAACAAGATCACGATCAAGGCCAACTCGGGTCTGTCCGAGGCGGAAATCGATCAGATGATCAAGGACGCGGAAGCGAACGCGGCGGAAGATCACAAGCTGCGTGAGCTGGCCGATTCGCGCAACCAGGGCGACGCGCTCGTCCACAGCACGAAGAAGGCGCTCTCCGAGTACGGCGACAAGCTGGACGCCGGCGAGAAGGAGAAGATCGAGGCGGCGCTGAAGTCGCTCGAGGACGTGCTGAAGGACACGTCGGCCGACAAGGCCGCGATCGACGCGAAGGTCGAGGAGCTTGGCAAGGCATCGCAGAAGCTCGGCGAGAAGATGTACGCCGACATGCAGGCCCAGGCGGGTGCGGCCGGCGCGGCCGGTGCAGCGGAGGGCGCGGCGCAGGGCGGCGCGCAGCAGGCTGCGGACGACGTCGTCGACGCCGAGTTCAAGGAAGTGAAGAAGGACTGAGGCCGGGTTGCAATGGCACCGTACGCCGCGCGCGCGAACCGCGCGCGGCGCGGCCGACAAGCCGTCTGTCTTTCCTTCCTGCCGCTGCGCGCTGCGCGGCGGATGGCCGGATCGACTCCACGCCTGGCGGGCTTCGCGGCCCTCCGGGCACATTTGTTTTTTGGCGGGCGCTGCGTAACGTCTGCGGCGCCGGACGAGTCGAGAGACTTTACTGCGGGCGAAAGGAGCCGGCGCGCGTGCGGCGCGCGGCGGCGGTGAATCGATATGGCGAAACGGGATTACTACGAGGTTCTGGGCGTCGCGAAGAACGCGAGCGACGACGAAATCAAGAAGGCGTATCGCAAGCTGGCGATGAAGTACCACCCGGACCGCAATCCGGACAACAAGGATGCGGAAGAGCATTTCAAGGAGGTGAAGGAAGCCTATGAAATGCTGTCGGACAGCCAGAAGCGGGCCGCGTACGACCAGTACGGCCACGCGGGCGTCGACCCGAACATGGGCGGTGCGGGCGCACAGGGCTTCGGCGGCTTCGCGGACGCGTTCGGCGACATCTTCGGCGACATCTTCGGTCAGGCTGCGGGCGGTCGTGGCGGCCGCGGCGGCCCGCAGGTGTATCGCGGCGCCGATCTGCGCTACAGCATGGAAATCACGCTGGAGCAGGCCGCGCACGGCTACGACACGCAGATCCGCGTGCCGAGCTGGGTATCGTGCGAAGTCTGTCACGGCTCGGGCGCGAAGCCGGGCACGAAGCCCGAAACCTGCCCGACCTGTCATGGCCAGGGCTCGGTGCGCATGTCGCAGGGCTTCTTCAGCATCCAGCAGACCTGCCCGAAGTGTCACGGCACCGGCACCTACATCCCGGAGCCGTGCGCGCACTGCCACGGCTCTGGCAAGGTGAAGGAAACCAAGACGCTCGAAGTGAAGATCCCGGCCGGGATCGACGACGGGATGCGGATCCGCTCGGCCGGCAACGGCGAGCCGGGCATCAACGGCGGGCCGCCGGGCGACCTCTACGTCGAGATCCACATCAAGCCGCACGCGGTGTTCGAGCGCGACGGCGACGATCTGCACTGCCAGATGCCGATCCCGTTCACGACGGCGGCGCTCGGCGGCGAGATCGAGGTGCCGACGCTGGCCGGTCGCGCGACGTTCCCGGTGCCGGAAGGCACGCAGTCGGGCAAGACGTTCCGTCTGCGCGGCAAGGGCATCAAGGGGCTGCGTTCGAGCATTGCCGGCGATCTGTACGTGCACGTCCAGGTCGAGACGCCGGTGAAGCTGACCGAGCATCAGCGCGATCTGCTCAAGCAGTTCGAGAAGTCGCTGGCCGAAGGCGGTGCGCGTCACAGCCCGCAGAGCAAGAGCTGGTTCGACCGCGTGAAGAGCTTCTTCGAGTAAGTCATGACTGACGGTAACGGGAGCGCGTCGTTCGCGCTCTTGGACGATTGCGACTCGACCGCGTCCGCGCGGTCGAGTCGTTTGTATTCGGGCTTCGTGCGTGAACGCGTGTGTACCGATCCCGCACGGCTCGACGCGCTCGATGCGGCGCTCGCGCAGGACTTGCGCGACGGTCTGCATGCGGTCGTCGTCGGCGACTATGAATTCGGACGCAATCTGCAACGTGCGCAGCCGGGCCATGCCCCGCTGCGCTTTTTGCTATATGCGCGCTGCGAGCGGCTGTCGTGCGCGGAGGTGGACGCGTGGCTCGCCGCGCAGGACGGCGCCGATACGCCGTCGATCGCGGGCGTCGCGCATGTGCGGAAAAGCGTGACGCGCGACGCGTTCGGCGCGGCGATCGCCGCCGTGCACGACGCGCTGCGCGCCGGCGATTCGTATCAGATCAACTATACGTACCGGCTGAACTTCGACGTGTTCGGCACGCCGCTCGCGCTGTACCGGCGGCTGCGTGCGCGTCAGCCGGTGCGCTACGGCGCGCTGATCGCGCTGCCCGACGGCGCGTGGGTCGTGTCGTGCTCGCCCGAGCTGTTCGTCGAGAAGCACGGCGAACTGCTGCGCGCACGGCCGATGAAGGGCACCGCGCCGCGTTCGGCCGATCCGCAGCAGGATGCGGCGTCCGCCGCGTTCCTCGCGAACGATCCGAAGAACCGCGCGGAAAACGTGATGATCGTCGATCTGCTGCGCAACGACGTGTCGCGGATCGCGCGCACGGGCACGGTCCGCGTGCCGGCGCTGTTTTCGGTCGAACCGTATGCGTCGGTATGGCAGATGACGTCGACGGTCGAGGCCGGCTGGCGCGACGGCACGACGTTCGCCGACATGCTGCGCGCGCTGTTTCCGTGCGGCTCGATCACGGGTGCGCCGAAGCACAAGACGATGCAGCTGATCGATGCGATCGAAACGACGCCGCGCGGCCTCTACACGGGCACGATCGGCTGGCTCGATGCGCCGCGCGATGCGGCCGCGGCGTGCGGCGATTTCTGTCTGTCGGTCGCGATCCGGACGCTGACGCTCGACGCGCCACCGGCCTCCGCGCCGGCGGGCGACGACCGGCGGCGCGGGACGATGGGCGTCGGCGCCGGCATCGTGCTCGACAGCGTGGCCGCCGACGAATACGCGGAGTGCGAATTGAAAGCACGCTTCCTGACCGACGCCGATCCCGGCTTCCAGCTGTTCGAGACGACCTGCGCGACGCGCGCGGACGGCATCCGCCACGTCGATCGCCACCTCGCGCGGCTGCAGCGCAGCGCGGACGCGTTCGGCTTTCGCTTCGATGCCGATGCGCTGCGGCGCGCGATCGACGCGCGCTGCGCGGCGCTCGACGGCGACGGGCCGTACCGGATGAAGCTCTCGCTTGCGAAGGACGGTACGCTCGACATCGTCGCCGCAGCGCTGAAGCCGCTGCCCGCGGGGCCGGTGCGCGTCTGGCTCGCGGCCGACCACGGCTTCGCGCCGACGCGCGCGAACGACGCGCTGCTGCTGCACAAGACGACGCGCCGCGCCGATTACGATCGCGCCTGGCAGGCGGCGGAAGCGCTGGGCGGCTTCGACATGCTGTTCGTCAACGAGCGCGGCGAGCTGACCGAAGGCGGGCGCTCGAACCTGTTCGTGAAGCTCGACGGGCAGTGGGTGACGCCGCCGCTCGCGTCGGGCGTGCTCCCGGGCGTGATGCGCGCAGTGCTGCTCGACGATCCGGCCTTCGGCGCGGTCGAGCGCATCGTCACGCGCGACGATCTCGCGCGTGCGCAGGCGCTGCTGCTCACGAACGCGTTGCGCGGCGCGCTCGACGCGGTATTGATGAAGTAGCGCGGCGCCTTCGCTCACGCTGCAAACAAAAAGCGCGACGCCCGGTGACGGACGTCGCGCTTTTTGTTTGTCGACGGATCGCGTGTATGCGCCGCGATGGATGCTCAGAACGAATGTTCGGGTCCGGGGAACGAGCCGTCCTTGACCGCCTTGACGTACGCATCGACCGCCGCCTCGATGTTCGGCTGCCCCTGCATGAAATCCTTCACGAAACGCGGCCGCTTGCCGGGGAAGATCCCGAGCATGTCGTGCAGCACGAGCACTTGCCCCGAGCAGTCGGCGCCCGCGCCGATGCCGATCGTCGGAATCTTCAGCATGTGCGTGACTTCCGCGGCGACGAGCGTCGGCACCGCTTCGAGCACGACGAGCTGTGCGCCGGCCGCCTCGATCGCGCGCGCGTCGCGCAGCAGCTGCGCGGCGCCGGCTTCGGTCTTGCCCTGCACCTTGAAGCCGCCGAACGCGTGGACCGACTGCGGCGTGAGGCCGAGGTGCGCGCATACCGGCACCGAGCGCTCGACGAGGAAGCGGATCGTCTCGGCGAGCCATTCGCCGCCTTCGAGCTTGACCATCTGCGCGCCTGCGCGCATCAGCTCGACCGCGTTCGCGAACGCATCGGCCGGCGTGCCGTAGGTGCCGAACGGCAGATCGGCGACGACGAGCGCACGCGGCTGCGCGCGCGCGACGCATGCGGTGTGATACGCGATGTCGTCGAGCGACACGGGCAGCGTCGTCGCGTGGCCCTGCAGCACGTTGCCGAGCGAATCGCCGATCAGCAGCACGTCGGTGCCCGCGCGGTCGAGCAATGCGGCGAAGCTCGCGTCGTAGCACGTGAGCATCGCGATCTTCTCGCCGGCGTCGCGCATCGCCTGCAGCTTCGGCACCGTCACGGCAGGCCGGCTCGATTCCTGGAGATAGGTCATGGGGAAATCCGGTTCGATGAGTGAAAAACGACGGGCGAGGCGCGCGTCAGCGCGTCGTCTCGCCCTTGACGAAGAATTCCTTGCGGCCGCGCATCGTTTCGATGCGCTCGACCAGCAGCGCGAAGTCTTCGGGGGAATCCAGCGGGTTCAGGTGTTCCGCGGCGACCGTCAGCACGGGCGTGCGGTCGTAGTGATAGAAGAATTCGTTGTAGGCGTCGACGAGCGCGCGCAGGTACGCATCGCTGATCTGCAGCTCCATCGGCAGCCCGCGCTTCTGGATCCGCGCGAACAGCACTTCGGGGCTCGCCTGCAGATAGACGACGAGATCGGGCGCCGGCGCGCGCGGCGCTTCGAGATGCGCGGCGAGCGACCGGTACAGCTGCCATTCGTCTTCGGGCAGGTTCAGCCGCGCGAAGATGTCGTTCTTCTGCGGCATGAAGTCGGCGACGACCGGCCGACCCGTATCGAGCGCGCCGATCAGCTCGGCTGCCTGCTGCGCGCGCTGCAGCGCGAACGACAGCTGCGTCGGCAGCGCATAGCGCGCGGTGTCGCGATAGAAGCGTTCGAGAAACGGGTTGTCCTGCGGCCGCTCGAGCAGCGTCTGCATCGACCAGCGTTCGGCCAGCAGCCGTGCGAGCGTCGTCTTGCCGACGCCGATCGGCCCTTCGATCACGAGATAGCGATGCGGGGCGCGCAGATCAGGCGCGGTGACGGTCAGCGGTGTCGGGTTCATCGGCAGCGGTTCTTGTCGGCGCCGTCGCCGGCGGCGAGCGCCTTCATCAGGCACTGACAGGTCTGCACCTTCTCGATGCGCTGGTGTGCGACCGCAGCGAGGAATGCGTCGGCGCGGCCGCGCGCCGGAATGTCGAGCAGCGGCTCGATCTCGACGAGCGGCACGAGCGCGAAGGCGCGCTCGGTCAGGCGCGGATGCGGGACGATCAGGTCGGCTTCGTCGATCGAATCGGCGCCGAACAGGAGGATGTCGATGTCGAGCGTGCGCGGCGCGTTGCGGTACGGACGTTCGCGGCCGAAGTGATGTTCGATCTTCTGGCAGAGCGCGAGCAGCTCGCGGGCGGCGAGCGTCGTGTCGACCTTGACGACGCAGTTGTAGTAGTCGTCGCCGCCCGCATCGATCGGCGCGGTGCGGTACAGGCTCGACTTGTCGAGAATCGTGATGGTGCGCTGCTGCGCGAGACACACCACCGCGTCCTTCAGGGTCTGGCGCGCATCGCCGAGATTTGCGCCGAGCCCGAGATATGCAACCGTCATGGCATCACTTCCTGCGTCGTTCGCCGGCGAGCGCGTCAGTCGTCGGAGCTGCCCGCGATATCGGGCGCCTGCTCGGCGGCGCCTTCGCCCGACTTGCGGTTGCGCGCACCGCCGCGGCGGCGCCGCTTGCGGGGCGATTTTTCCTTCGATCCGCCCTGCGAGAGCAGTGCCTCGCGCGCGGCCGCGTCGCCTTCGATGAAATCCGTCCACCACTGTCCGACAGCCGGGTCGAGCTCGCCGGATTCGCAGCGTAACAGGAGGAAATCATACCCCGCTCTAAATCTTTGGTGTTCCAGCAGCCGCAGCGCGCTGCGGCCCGAGCGTTTTTCGAGGCGCAGCTGCAGGCCCCAGATCTCGCGCATGTCGGCCGAATAGCGCTTGTGGATCGCCAGCTTTTCGGTCTGCATGTCGAGCACGTCGTCCATCGCGCGGTGCAGCGCGGGCACCGGGAATTCGCCTTCGGCCGTGTACTGCTCGAAGCGCTGGCGCATGTCGTGCCACAGCAGCGTCGCGAACAGGAAGCCCGGCGATACGGGCTTGCCGGCGCGCACGCGTGCGTCCGTATTGTTCAGCGCGAGCGTGATGAACTTCTCGCCCTGCGGCTGTTCGAGCACGACGTCGAGCAGCGGCAGCAGCCCGTGGTGCAGCCCTTCCTTGCGCAGCCGCTGCAGGCACGCGAGCGCATGGCCCGACAGCAGCAGCTTCAGCATCTCGTCGAACAGGCGCGCGGCCGGCACGTTGTTGATGAGATCGGCGAGCGCGTTGATCGGCTCGCGCGTGTGCGGCTCGATCTCGAAGCCGAGCTTCGCCGCGAAACGCACGACGCGTAGCATCCGCACCGGATCCTCGCGGTAGCGCGTCGCCGGATCGCCGATCATCCGCAGCAGGCGCGCACGCACGTCGGCCATGCCGTCGTGGTAGTCGAGCACCGTCTGCGTCGACGGGTCGTAGTACATCGCGTTGATCGTGAAGTCGCGGCGCGCGGCGTCTTCGTGCTGCTCGCCCCAGACGTTGTCGCGCAGCACGCGGCCGCTCGCGTCGACCGCATGCGTGCGGCGATCCAGCTCGTCGCGCTTCAGGCGCCTGGGCGGCTCGGCCGTCGCGGCTTCCGGCGGCGCATCGACGAGCGCGCGGAACGTCGACACCTCGATCAGCTCCTGGCCGAACTGCACGTGGACGATCTGGAAGCGGCGGCCGATCAGGCGCGCACGGCGGAACAGGCGCTGCACTTCGGTCGGCGTCGCGTCGGTCGCGACGTCGAAATCCTTCGGCGCGATCCCGAGCAGCAGGTCGCGCACTGCGCCGCCGACGATGAACGCGCGGTAACCGGCCTGCTGCAGCGTGTCGGTCACGCGCACCGCGTTCTTCGAGATCAGCGCGGGATCGATCCCGTGCACGCTGGCCGGCACGATGGTCGGCTCGTGATTGCTGCGCGGCTTTTTCGCGGCGGCGGCGCGCGCGGATCTGGCCGGCCGCGGTGCGGCGGAAGCCGGTGCGTCGGCCGCGCTCGCGGCGGGGGAGGTTTGCACGGCGTCGTCCTGGCCGAGCAGCTTGCGGATGAGTTTCTTGATCACGACGTTCAGAAGAGATCGAGGATGCGCCAGCCGCGGTCGCGGGCATGCGCGCGCAGCGTGTCGTCGGGATTGGTCGCGATCGGATCGGTGACTTTCTCGAGCAGCGGGATGTCGTTGTGCGAGTCGCTGTAGAAGTAGCTGCGCTCGAAGTCGTCCCAGTGCTTGCCGAGCGAGGCGAGCCAGGCTTCGGTGCGCACGATCTTGCCTTCGCGATAGCTCGGCGTACCGGTCGGCCGCCCCGTGTACGGCGAATCGGGATGGCCGTCGATCGTCTCGACCTCGCACGCGATCAGCGTCTCGACACCGAACGCGGCCGCGATCGGCCGCGTGATGAATTCGTTCGTCGCGGTGACGATGCAGCAGAGATCGCCCGCGTCGAGGTGCGTACGCACGAGTTCGAGCGCGGCGGGCGTCATCGCGGGGCGGATCACTTCGTGCATGTACTGCTCGTGCCATTGCGCGAGCTGCTCGCGCGAATACTTCGCGAGCGGCGTGAGCATCGCCGTCAGGTACGCATGGATGTCGAGCTTGCCGGCCTTGTAGTCGGCGAAGAACTGATCGTTCTGACGCGAGAAGCTTTCCGCGTCGACGATGCCGAGCTTCACCATGAAGCGGCCCCATTCGTGGTCGCTATCGGTCGGGATCAGCGTGTGATCGAGGTCAAAGAGTGCCAGATTAGTCATGGAAGCGCATTTTACTCGAAGCGGTTCGGGCCCGTGCCGGGCGGCGCGATGTCGTCGCCGGGGCGGGCCAGCATCCGGCGCAGCAGCGGCAGCGTGACCGCGCGTTTCTGCTCGAGCGAGAAGCGGTCGAGCGCGTCGAGCAGCGCCATCAGGCTCGGCATGTCGCGCCGGAAATGGGTGAGCAGATAGGCGGCCACGTCGTCGGTCAGCGTGATGCCGCGCTCCTTCGCCGCGAGGCGCAGCACGTCGATCTTGCCGGCGTCGGACAGCGGCGACAGGTGGAACACGAGCCCCCAGCCGAGCCGCGTGCGCAGATCCTCGCGCACGTCGAGCGCGAGCGGCGCCGCGGGGCCCGCCGCCACGAACGCGCTCGACGGATGCGCGCGGACTTCGTTGAACAGATTGAACAGCGCGACCTGCTGCGTATCGGACATGCGGTCGCAGTCGTCGATCGCATAGATGCCGATGCGCGGATCGAACGTGAACGCGCCGAGCGGGCTTTGCGGCGTCAGATAGCGTGCGTAGCCGTACGATGCGTCGCTGACGAGCGCCTGCAGCAGATGGCTGCGGCCGCTGCCGGGCTCGCCCCAGATGTAGAACGAGCGGTCCGGCACGGGGCCCGCCGCGAGCGCGAGATCGAGCTTCTGCAGCCGCGTGACGAGCTCGCCGTTCTCGCCCGTGATGAAGTTGTCGAACGTGGCGGGCGGCGGCGTGCCGAGATCGAGCGTCAGTTGACGGGTCACCATGCGGGTCGATTGGAAAAACGCGTGCCGGGCGCCGGGCACGCACCGCGGAACGCAGGCCGGTTGGCGGCACGCGCGACCGTACGCAGGGCGGCGCGCGGCGTCGTGCGCGGCTCGCTCGGCGAGGAAAACGGGGACGTGTTGGCCAAGATGCGATCCCTGACGATTCGATGCGGGGAATTCCGGCCAGCGGGCCGGCTTCGGGTAAAATCGCATTTTACCGACCTTCTCGCATTCCCCCATGAATCCTCCGAAATCCGCTCCCGACGCTCAGGGTCTGTCCTACCGCGACGCAGGCGTCGACATCGATGCCGGCGACGCCCTCGTCGACAAGATCAAGCCTTTTGCGAAGAAAACCCTGCGCGATGGCGTGCTCGGCGGCATCGGCGGGTTCGGTGCGCTGTTCGAAGTGCCGAAGAAGTACAAGGAGCCCGTGCTCGTGTCGGGCACCGACGGCGTCGGCACCAAGCTCAAGCTCGCGTTTCATCTGAACAAACACGACACGGTCGGCCAGGATCTCGTCGCGATGAGCGTGAACGACATCCTCGTGCAAGGCGCCGAGCCGCTGTTCTTCCTCGACTACTTCGCGTGCGGCAAGCTCGACGTCGATACGGCCGCCACGGTGGTCAAGGGCATCGCGCAAGGCTGCGAACTGTCGGGCTGCGCGCTGATCGGCGGCGAAACGGCCGAAATGCCGGGCATGTATCCGGACGGCGAATACGATCTGGCCGGCTTCGCGGTCGGCGCGGTCGAGAAGAGCAAGATCATCGACGGCAGCACGATCGCCGAAGGCGACGTCGTGCTCGGCCTCGCATCGAGCGGCATCCACTCGAACGGCTTCTCGCTCGTGCGCAAGATCATCGAGCGCGCGAATCCCGATCTGTCGGCCGATTTCCACGGCCGCTCGCTCGCCGACGCGCTGATGGCGCCGACGCGCATCTACGTGAAGCCGCTGCTCGCGCTGATGCAGAAGATCGCCGTGAAGGGCATGGCGCACATCACGGGCGGCGGCCTCGTCGAGAACATTCCGCGCGTGCTGCGCGAAGGCCTGACGGCCGAGCTCGACCAGAAGGCGTGGCCGCTGCCGCCGCTGTTCAAGTGGCTGCAGGAGCACGGCGGCGTCGCCGATGCCGAAATGCACCGCGTGTTCAACTGCGGGATCGGGATGGCCGTGATCGTGTCGGCGGCGGATGCCGACGCAGCGGTCGCCGATCTGACGGCTGCCGGCGAACAGGTGTGGAAGATCGGCACCGTGCGCGCGAGCCGCGAAGGCGAGGCGCAGACGGTCGTGGTCTGACGCACCGCGTTCTGCCGATGGATCAGCAAAACCGCCCGGGCTCGCACCGGGCGGTTTTTTTTCGGGCGCCGTACGGCGCGCTGCCGAAGGAGGGACGACGATGAGCGAAGACGAACGGGCGATTCGCGAACTGGTGGACAGCTGGTTCGTGTCGAGCCGGCGCGGCGATCTGGCCACCGTACTCGACCTGATCGCCGACGACGCGATCTTCATGGTGGCCGGCCGGCCGCCGTTCGACAAGGCGGCGTTCGCGGCCGCGTCGCGCGATGCGAATACCGGCGGCACCGATGCGCCGAAGATCGACGGCCGCTACCGGATCGACGAACTGCGCGTGCTCGGCGACTGGGCGTACATGCGCAACTTCATCGAGATCGAAGCGACGCCGCCCGGCGGCGATACCGTGCGCCGTTCCGGTCATACGCTGACGATCTTCCGCAAGCAGGACGGCCGCTGGCAGCTCGTGCGCGACGCGAATCTCGTGACGCTCGCGCAATGAGCGCGGCGACGGTGCAGGCGTGTTCCGGCTGCGTGGCGCGGGTCGCAGCGTAGGGGCGCCGTCGCGACGCGACCGGGCGATGTCGTCTGGCTCAACCCGCGGCAATGCGCCCGTCGAGCACGCGTTCGAGCGCGTCGAGTGCGCGCGCGGTCGAATCGGGCGCGATGCAATCGACGACGATCCGTTCCGGCATCGCGCGTAGCCACGTGATCTGCCGTTTGCACAGCTGCCGCGTCGCGAAGATGCCCTTGTCGCGCATCGTCCGGTAATCGATGTCGCCGTCGAGGAATTCCCATGCCTGCCGATAGCCGACGCAGCGCATCGACGGCAGGCCGAGATGCAGATCGTCGCGGCGGCGCAGTCGTTCCACTTCGTCGATGAAGCCCGCGGCGAGCATCGCGTCGAAGCGCTGAGCGATGCGCGCGTGCAGCACCGCGCGATCGGACGGTTCGAGCGCGACCGGCACGAAGCGGTAGGCGGCCGCCGCGTCGTCGGCGGGACGCGGCGCCGCGAGCAGCGCGGACATCGGCTGCCCGCTCAGCATGAAGACTTCGAGCGCGCGCTGAATGCGCTGCGCATCGTTCGGCGCGAGCCGCGCGGCCGTTGCCGGATCGATCTGCGCGAGCCGCGCATGCAGCGCGGGCCAGCCGTCGCGCGCGGCTTCGGCGTCGAGTTCCGCGCGCACCGCGGGATCGGCGGTCGGCAGATCGTTCAGCCCTTGCGTGAGCGCCTTGTAGTACAGCATCGTGCCGCCCGCGAGCAGCGGCGTGTTGCCGCGCGCGACGATCTCGCCGATCAGCCGCAGCGTGTCCGCGCGGAAGCTGGCCGCCGAATACGCGGCGGCCGGGTCGATGATGTCGATCAGATGGTGCGGCACGCGGGCGCGCTCCTCGCGCGTCGGCTTCGCGGTGCCGATGTCCATGTCGCGGTAGACGAGCGCCGAATCGACGCTGACGATCTCGATCGGCCGGCGCGCGGCGAGCGCCAGCGCAGCGGCCGTCTTGCCCGATGCGGTGGGGCCGAGCAGACAGGCGATCGTCGTCGGGACGGACTGCGCGGACACGCTCATTGGCCGCGCATGAACAGGCGGTCGAGATCGCTCAGCGTGAGCTGATACCAGGTCGGCCGGCCATGATTGCACTGGTCCGCGCGTTCGGTCGCTTCCATCTGACGCAGCAGCGCGTTCATTTCGTCGAGCGTCAGACGCCGGTTCGCGCGCACCGCGTGATGGCACGCGAGCGTGCCGAGCAGTTCGTGCTGGCGTTCGGTCAGCACGCGCGAGCCGCCGAACGCGTGCAGATCGGCGAGCACCGCGCGCGCGAGCGCCTGCAGGTCGGCGTCCTTCAGCAGCGCAGGCACCGCACGGATCGCGAGCGACGTCGGCGACAGCACGGCGAGATCGAAGCCGAGCGCTTCGAGCGTGTCGCGCTCTTCCTCGACGGTGCCGATCTCGACCGGCGTCGCCGTCATCGATACCGGCAGCAGCAGCGACTGCACGGCCACCGTGCGGTCCGCCAGCGCGTTCTTGAACTGCTCGTACAGGATGCGTTCGTGCGCTGCGTGCATGTCGACGATCACGAGCCCGTGCGCGTTCTGCGCCAGCACGTAGATGCCGTGAATCTGGCCGAGCGCGAAACCGAGCGGCTGCTCGTCGTGCATGGACACGGCAGACGGCATCGCCGCGAACCCCGGCAGCGCCGCGGCCGGGTCGTCGGCTGCGTCGCGCGCCGTCGCCGTCGTGGCGTCCGGCGTGCCGGCGCCCGTGTCCTTGCGGCCGAACAGCGCATCGTAGAGCGCGAGCGGCTGCGCGACCGGCAGCGTGCCCTGCGTCATGCGTGCCTGGCGCAGCCATGTGCTGCCCGGCGCTGACGAAGACGGCGACGAGAAACCGCTGCCGCCCGTCGATGCGGGCTGATTCGGGCTCTGGCCGAGCGGCGTCGACAGGAACGATGCCGGGCCGCGCGGCGCCGGTTCGAGATGCGCGGCGTGACCGCCTGCGGTGGTTTCCGGCGACGCGCCCGCATGGCGCGCGAGCGCGCGCTGCACCGCGTGGAATACGAACTGGTGGATCGAGCGCGAATCGCGGAACCGCACCTCGATCTTCGACGGATGCACGTTGACGTCGACCGCTTCCGGCGGCAGGTCGAGGAACAGCACGTACGACGGATAGCGGTCGCCGTGCAGCACGTCCTCGTACGCGGCCCGCACCGCGTGCGTGAGCAGCTTGTCGCGCACGAAGCGGCCGTTCACGAAGAAGTATTGCTGGTCCGCGCGGCCGCGACTTGCAGTCGGCAGCCCGGCGCAGCCGTACACGGCGAGCGGGCCCGCGCGCTCGTCGAGCGGCAGGTGCGCAGTCGCAAAACCGTCGCCGAGGATCTTCGCGACGCGTTGCGCAGGCTCGGTCGCGTTCCAGTGCTCGACGGCCTTGCCGTTGTGCAGCACCGAGATCGCGACGTCCGGCCGCGCGAGCGCCGCGCGGCGGATCATTTCGACGCAGTGGCCGAATTCGGTCTGCTCGCTCTTGAGGAACTTTCGGCGCGCGGGCGTGTTGAAGTACAGCTCGCGCACCTCGATCGTCGTACCGACCGCGCCGGCCGCGGGCGACAGCACGCCCGTCTGCGCGTCGATGCGCGTCGCGTGCGCGGCGTCCGCCGTGCGGCTCGTGATGAACATTTCGGCGACCGACGCGATCGACGCGAGCGCCTCGCCGCGGAATCCGAGCGTCGCGACCGCTTCGAGCTCCTCGAGCGAGCGGATCTTGCTCGTCGCGTGGCGCATCAGCGCGAGCGGCAGCTCGTTGGGCGGAATCCCGCAGCCGTCGTCGGTGATCGAGATGCGCTTCACGCCGCCTTCCTCGAGCACGATGCGCAGCGTCGTCGCGCCGGCGTCCATCGCGTTCTCGAGCAATTCCTTGACGACCGACGCCGGACGTTCGACGACCTCGCCCGCGGCGATCTGGCTGATCAGCTGGTCGGGCAGGGGCTGGATCGCGCGTAGCGGGCGCGGAGCAGGGGCGGGCGCGGCCGTCGCGGCCGTTTCGGTGAATTCGGACATGGCCGAATTATAGCGAGGCCGCGGGTGCGTGCCGGCGCCGCCGGCCGTTACGTTTTTTCACGGAGCGCGAAGGCAGTTTGGGTATCATGGCTGCGTCGCGCGCGCCGGCCTTGCCGGACGCCGTTTTCACCCCGGTGGCCGGTCTGGCCCTTTCGCCTTCGAGGAATCGCATTTGGATACGCTGCTTCATTTCGTCAACCTTGTCCTGCATATCGACGCATTCCTCGGCGATTTCATCCGGCAGTACGGCGCGTGGGTGTACCTGGTGCTGTTCCTGATCGTGTTCTGCGAGACCGGGCTGGTCGTGTTTCCGTTTCTGCCCGGCGACTCGCTGCTGTTCATCGGCGGCGCGTTCGCCGCGACCGGCGAAATGAATGTCGGTGCGCTGATCGTGCTGCTGCTCGTCGCGGCGATCGGCGGCAATACCGTCAACTATCTGATCGGTCGCTGGGTCGGGCCGAAGGTGTTCAATACGCGCATCCCGGTGCTCGAACGCTTCCTCGATCGCGCGGCGCTGCAGAAGACGCACACGTTCTATGAAAAGCACGGCGGCAAGACCATCGTGCTCGCGCGCTTCATTCCGGTCGTGCGCACGTTCGCGCCGTTCGTCGCGGGTGCCTCGGCGATGAGCGCGGCGCGCTTTCAGCTGTTCAACGTGCTCGGCGCGCTGATCTGGGTGCTGCTGCTCGTGCTGCTCGGTTATTTCTTCGGCAACATTCCGTTCATCCGCCAGTATCTGAACGTGATCGTGCTGGCCGGCATCGGCGCGGCAGTGGTGCCGGTCGCGATCGGCGCGCTGTGGAAACTTCTGCGCGGACGGCATTCCGATACGACGCAAAAAACCGGCGGGCGGTGAGGCCGACGCCGGCTGCGGAAGTGCGGTGAACGAGCGTGGCGGTGTGCCACGCATCGACGATCGACGAACCCCTCGCGTGGTACTGCGAGGGGTTTTGTTTTGCGGCGGCCGCTTTCGGCGCGGTCCGCCCGCTTTGTTCGTTCGTCGTTTCGGTGGAGGCTGTCGTGTCGCGCTTGCGTTTGCGTTTGCGTCGCGACGCCGTCATGCGCTGCGATGCGCGACTGGCGTTTCGGGCGTCGGGTACTGCGCGTCGCGGAACGTTTCGAGAATCACGCGGTGCGTGTCGCAGTAGACCTGCCAGTAATTCGCGGGCTGCGTGGACGGGCGCACGAACAGTAGCGGCCCTTCGGGCGTGAACTGCAGCACGCCGACGTCGGGCGCCGGATCGGTCAGCACGTTCGGAATCTTCTGGACTGCGGCCTTGAGCCGGTTGATCGCGTCGACCGCATCGACGCCGTTCGCAATCTTCGCGGTCAGATCGACGCGGCGGTACGGCGTTGCGCTGTAGTTGGCGATGTTGTCCGAGAAGATCTTGTTGTTGCCGACGATCGTCACGACGTTGTCGGCCGTGATGATCGTCGTGCCGAACAGGCCGAGCTCCTTCACCGTGCCGGTGACGCCGCCCGCGCTGATGACGTCGCCGACCTTGAACGGGCGCAGCACCTGCATGAACACGCCTGCGGCGAAATGCGACAGCAGCCCGCCCCACGCCGTGCCGATCGCGAGGCCGAGGCCAGCGAGCAGCGCGGCGAACGACGTGGTCTGCACGCCGAAGAGCTGCAGGATGGCGAGGATCAGCAGGATCGTCAGCAGCACGGTGACGACGGAGCTCAGATAGTCGGCAAGCGTCGGATCGACCTTGCCGGAGCGGCGCACGACCTTGCCGAGCAGGCGTGTGCCGACGTGAATCGCCCAGCGGCCGATGAACCAGAGCGCGATCGCGGCGAGCAGGTTCAGGCCGAAGTCGAGGCCGCGGGTCATCAGGAATTGTTGGGCGGTTTCCAGGTTCAGCATGGGGGCTCCGTGGGTGAAGGGGCCGACAGGCGGCTTGGGGACCGATGGTTATAACCGAAGCGCCCGCGATGCAGGATCAACAAATGTCAAAGACCGCACTGCATCGCGGGGAAATCGCGCGTTTCGCGCGTGAGCTAAGCGGAATGCCGGACCGTCTGCATCATGCAGAGCGCGAGCGCCGCTTCCCAGTGCGGCGCGTGCAGACCGAAATGCTCGGCGAGCTTCGCATTCGACATCTGCGAATTGGCCGGCCGCTTCGCGGGCGTCGGATATGCGCTGGCGGGAATCGGCATTACCGCCGGCTTTTTCGGCAGATCGGCGAGGCGGAAGATCGCTTCGGCAAAGCCATGCCACGACGTCGAACCGGCGGCGCACAGATGATAGATGCCCGAATGTGCATGCCACCATTCGCCGCGCACAGAGGCGCATGTCGCTTGCGCGACGACGTGCGCAGTCAGCGTCGCGATCGTGTTCGACCACGTCGGCGCGCCGATCTGGTCGGCGACGACTTTCAGTTCGTCGCGCTCGGCGCCGAGCCGCAGCATCGTCAGCAGAAAGTTCTTGCCGCGCGTGCCGTAGACCCAGCTCGTACGGAAAATCAGATGCGCGCATCCCGATGCCGCGATCGCGCGTTCGCCGTCGAGCTTCGTCCTGCCGTACACGTTTTGCGGGTCGACTGCATCGTCCTCGACGTACGGGCCAGCTTTCGTGCCCGAAAACACATAGTCGGTCGAGTAATGGATCAGCGCGGCGCCGATGCGCTTCGCTTCTTCCGCGAGCACGGCCGGCGCTTCCGCATTCAGCCGTGTGGCCATTGCCACGTCGGTCTCCGCCTGATCGACCGCCGTATAAGCGGCGGGATTCACGATCAAATCGGGCTTCAGGTCGCGTACGACGTCGCGCACCTGGTCGAGGCGCGACAGGTCGAGCCGGCTGCGATCGAGGGCGACCACGTTGCCGAGCCCCTGCAGCGTACGCTGCAATTCGAACCCGACCTGGCCGTTGATGCCGGTCAGCAGAATCGTTTTGCGATCGAAGGTCTGCACGGCGGCCCTCACTGGAAGCACTCGGCTTCGGCGAGCCGTTTGCCTGCCGCATCCTTCGCCGCCAATAGCGGCTCGAAATCGATCGGCCATTCGATGCCGATATCCGGATCGTTCCACACGATGCTGCGCTCGTGCTCGGGGTACCAGTAGTCGGTCGTCTTGTAGAGGAACTGCGCCGCCTCCGACAGCACGACGAAGCCGTGCGCGAATCCGGGCGGCACCCAAAGCTGCCGATGGTTGTCCGCCGACAGCGTCACGCCGACCCACTTGCCGAAATTCGGCGAGCTGCGGCGAATGTCCACGGCCACGTCGAACACTTCGCCTTCGACCACGCGCACGAGCTTGCCCTGCGCATGCTGGATTTGATAGTGCAGCCCGCGCAGCACCCCCTTCGCCGAGCGCGAATGGTTGTCCTGCACGAACTCGACGCCCGGCTCGACCTGCTCCGCGAACTCGCGCCCGTTGAAGCTTTCGTAGAAGTAGCCGCGCGCATCGCCGAATACCTTCGGCTCGATGATTTTGACTTCGGGCAGTGCCGTAGCAGTTACCGTGATGGCCATGCAACCTGATCCGTAAGAATGTTCAGCAGATATTTGCCGTAGCCGTTCTTCGCCAGCGGCTGCGCCAATTTCTGCACTTGTTCCGCATCGATCCACTGGCGGCGGTATGCGATTTCCTCGGGGCACGCGACCACCAGCCCTTGCCGCTTCTGCAGCGTCGCGATGAAGCTCGCCGCTTCGATCAACGAATCGTGCGTGCCGGTGTCGAGCCATGCGTAGCCGCGGCCCATGATTTCGACGTTCAGCGTGCCATCGGCGAGGTAGCGCGAATTGACGTCGGTGATTTCCAGTTCGCCACGCGCGGACGGCTTGATGTCGGCGGCGATGTCGCATACGCGGTTGTCGTAGAAGTACAGCCCAGTGACCGCATAGTGCGAACGCGGCTTCGCCGGCTTCTCTTCGATCGACAGCGCACGAAAGTCCTTGTCGAACTCGACGACGCCATACCGCTCGGGATCGTGCACGTGATAGGCAAACACGGTCGCACCGTGCTCCTGCGCGTTCGCGTGCTCGAGCTGCTTGGCGAGATCGTGGCCGTAGAAGATGTTGTCGCCGAGAATCAGCGCCGACGGATCGTTGCCGACGAAGTCCTTGCCGATGACGAACGCCTGCGCGAGACCGTCCGGCGACGGCTGCACCGCGTACTGAATGTTCATCCCCCACTGACTGCCGTCGCCGAGCATCGATTCGAAGCGCGGCGTGTCCTGCGGTGTCGAGATGATCAGGACGTCGCGAATGCCCGCGATCATCAGCGTCGACAGCGGATAGTAGATCATCGGCTTGTCGTACACGGGCAGCAGTTGTTTCGATACCGCGTGCGTGATCGGATAGAGCCGCGTGCCGGAACCGCCCGCGAGAATGATGCCTTTGCGTGCCATGTCTGCCACCCTTACGCGCGCTGCGCGTAGTTGGTCTCGACCCACTTGCGGTACTCGCCCGACGCGACTTCGTCGACCCACTGCTGGTTGTCGAGATACCAGTCGACCGTCTTCGCGAGACCGGTTTCGAACGTCTCCGCCGGCTTCCAGCCGAGTTCGCGCTCGAGCTTGCGCGCGTCGATCGCATAGCGGCGATCGTGGCCGGGGCGATCCGTCACGTACGTGATCTGATCGCGATACGAGCCTGCCGCCTTCGGCCGCTTCGAATCGAGCAGGTCGCACAGCGTATGCACGACCTCCAGGTTCTTCTTCTCGTTCCAGCCGCCGACGTTGTATGTTTCGCCCGGCACGCCGCGCGCGAGTACCTCGCGGATCGCGCTGCAGTGGTCGCCTACATACAGCCAGTCGCGCACGTTCTGGCCGTCGCCGTACACGGGCAGCGGCTTGCCGGCGAGCGCGTTCGCGATCATCAGCGGAATGAGTTTTTCCGGGAACTGGTACGGACCGTAGTTGTTCGAGCAGTTCGTCGTCAGCGTCGGCAGGCCGTAGGTGTGATGGTATGCGCGAACGAGATGATCGGAGCCGGCCTTGGTTGCCGAGTACGGGCTGTTCGGCGCGTACGGCGTCGTCTCCGAGAATTGCGGATCGGTTGCCGACAGCGAGCCGAACACTTCGTCGGTCGACACGTGCAGGAAGCGGAACGCGGCCTTGTCGGCTTCGCGCAGCGCGTTCCAGTATTGACGCGTGGCTTCGAGCAGCGTGAAGGTGCCGACCACATTGGTCTGCACGAAATCGGCCGGGCCGTGAATCGACCGATCGACGTGGCTTTCTGCCGCGAAGTGCAGCACCGCGCGCGGCTTGTGCTCGGCAAACAGCGCATCGAGCGCAGCGCGGTCGCAGATATCGACACGCGCAAACACGTGCTTCGGATTGCCTTCCAGCGACTGCAGCGTACGAAGGTTGCCCGCGTAGGTCAGTTTGTCGACGTTGAGCACGGCTTCGTCGGATGCGCGCAGCCAGTCGAGTACAAAGTTGGCGCCGATAAAGCCTGCGCCTCCTGTCACCAATATCATGTAGTCCCTTTTACGTTGAGCGGACGCGAGCCTTGCGCGCTCCATGGTCGGCAAGGCCCGTTCAAGGCCGCGCGAAGAATATCAAGAAACCGCGGGGCCGAACGGGCGTCCGGTCCGGCCGGCTCGACCGTGGGGTGCGGGCGGCCCTCGGGGCGCCGTCTCGCGTCAAACGGTCGAGTTTATCTTACCGACATCCGTCTCCTACTTATGCCGAGGCGCAAACCCCATACGCCGAACCTCCGCGCCGTGCGCGACGATCGCCGTGCTCTCCGGCACTTGCTCCCACGCACCGCGCAGATCGACGAGCGGTTCCGACACGACCATGAACGCATCGTCGCCGGCTTCCGCGATCCGCGGATTATGTGGATACAGCGCGTGCAGGTGCTTGAACGACGTGCTGTGGAACAGCGACCGCGATTGCCGCTCGCTCGAGTCGCGCACCGCGATGATCCGTTCGCCGTCCGTCGCGCAGATCGTCATGTTCAGCGGCTCGGCGACGCGGTGCCGCGCCGCGGTTTCCTCGACGATGCCGACCATCCGCTCGAGCGCCGGCAGCGGCGCCTGTTCGAGGCCGTACGTCAGCGCGAGCCGGAACATCAGTTCCGAATCGGTCGAGCCTTCGAGCGTCGGGAACAGCGCCGGATCGATCTTCATCGTCAGATCGCGGCGCAGCTTGTGGAAATCGCGGATCAGTCCGTTATGCACGAACAGCCAGCGGCCGTGCCTGAACGGATGACAGTTGGTTTCCTGCACCGGCGTGTCGGTTGCCGCGCGGATGCGCGCGACGAACATCGGCGAGCGGATCGCGCGTGCCGCTTCACGCAGATTGCGATCGTTCCACGCGGGATGCACGGAGCGATAGCGGAACGGCAGTTCGTCGGGGTGCCCGTACCAGCCGATGCCGAAGCCGTCGCCGTTGGTCGTCGTCGCGCCGAGCTCGGAATGCAGGCTCTGGTCGATCAGCGAATGCTTCGCGCGAAACAGCACGGTCTCGAGATGGATCGGGTTGCCCGTATAGGCGAGCCAGCGACACATGAAACGCTCCTTCGCGATGAGTCTGTGCGCATGGTAGCCGAGTTCCATGCGCGGCCGGCGTGGCGCGAATCCGTCGCGTCGCGCCGGCCTCGGCGCGTCAGTCGCCCATCGCGTCCATCACGCGCGCGGAGTAGACGAGCGCGGCGCCGGCATTGAGCGCGACTGCCACGCCGAGCGCTTCGGCGACTTCTTCCTTCGTCGCGCCGTGCTTCGCCGCCTCCGCGGTGTGCACGGCGATACAGCCGTCGCAGCGCGTCGTCACGGCGACCGCGAGCGCGATCAGCTCGCGCGTCTTCGCATCGAGATGGCCGGTTTTCGCGCCGGCGCCGGACAGCGCCTTGTAGCCGGCCAGCGTATCGGGCGACAGCTTCGCGATTTCGCCGATGCGCGTCGAGAGTTCCTTCCGGTATTCGTTCCAGTTCAGCATGATGCGTCCTTTGGAAAAGAGGTGAGGAGGGCGGCCGCAGCCGCAATCTTGGCGATGCAGGGCTATTCTGCGCGTTCGCACTGAGGCTTTCGATACGCTACAGTGTCGATTTTTAGCGCAATCGTCTCATGGATGCATTGAGCCAACTGTTATTGCTCGGCCGCAGCCACGTCGAGCTCGATCTGCGCTGTCTGCTCGACGGCGCGTTCGCGATGCCGCACGCACCGCTGCCGCCCGGCGAGGCGGCCTTTCATCTGGTGCTGGCGGGCAGTTGCCGGCTGCGTACCGCCGGCGGCCGTACGTTGCAACTGGCCGAAGGCGACTTCGTGTTGCTGCCGGGCGGCGACGCGCACGATCTGCTCGACGCGATCGCGGTCCGGTCGCGCGCCACCGCGCCGTTGCGCGAGCCGGACCGCGACGGCGGCACGGTGCTGCCGATCAAGTCGAATCTGGGTGCAGCCGACCGGGATCGCGCGAGCGTGGATCTGCTCTGCGGCCGCTTCGTCTACGCACGCGGCGCCGGCGAATTGCTGATGCGGACGCTGCCGCGCATGCTGCACGTGGGTTTGCGCGACGGGCTCGCGACGGCGCCGCCGCTGCAGTGGCTGACGGATGCGCTGCGCAGCGAGGCGTCGAGCGCGCAGCCGGGCGCGCGGGCGATCGTGAATGCGCTCGGGCAGGCGTTGCTCGCGTATGCGCTGCGCGCGTACGGGCGCGATACGCGGATGCCGTCGGGCTGGCTCGCAGTCGCGGCCGACGCGCGGCTCGGCCCGTCGGTTCTGGCCGTGCTGCAGGCGCCGGCGAAGCCGTGGACGGTCGAGTCGCTCGGCGACGCCGTCGCGATGTCGCGCGCGACCTATGCGCGGCATTTTCGCGAGAAGGCGGGGATGAGCGTCGGCGCGTTTGTCGCGCAGATTCGGATGATGCATGCGTGCACGCTGCTGCAGGAGACACAGCGCGGGCAGGCGGAAATCGGGCAGGCGGTGGGGTATCAGTCGGAGGCCTGTCTCTTATACACATCT